>SVSX01000079.1 GCA_015064085.1 Oscillospiraceae bacterium
GAAGCTTGCGAGCCGCCTCGGGACAATAGAATTTTCCCACCCTCATATCGGCAGACTTCATACCCGCGTTGGCATAGGTATCAAACACGGTGTTAAGCTTACGGAAGAAGCCCTCGACCTCTCTCCAATCCTCACCGTAAATGTGTGAGAAATAGTCCTCCTTGAGCTCCTCAAAATCGACCTTGGTATCGAAAAGCGTTGCCGCGTAAGTATAAAGTGGAAATCCGCATGGGAAGAAGCTTCTCTGACTTCCGTCCTCGACAATACCGCTAAAGCCGTGTGCGTGATATCCGATGATGTCCTTGTTTATCAACTCAGCGTATCTTATTGGGTTCATCTCTCTGTACTGATGTATCCAGAAGTGGTACTCGTACACAAATACGTCAACTCCTCCGCAGCGTCTTTTCCATTCCTTCGCGTACGCGACGTATTCATCTATGCTCTTCGGAAAAACGTTTTCATTTCTCTTGTATTTATCGAGCTCATATCCCTTTATATCCTCTTTGGAAACGGCTTCCATATAGGAACGTGTGATAGCGCCGAGCAACACCGAAAATCTCTTGGGATTATTAAGTGTCACAGTCTCGGGGGGATATACCGTGTCGTAATAGCAACAGAATACTATCCTTGTATCAAGTCCCTTTTTCTCCAGCGCCTCGTCAAGCTCATTGAGGAGGATCACGTAATAGTCTGACGGAATAAGCTTCTGACATTCGGGACATTCACAGTGATTATTGCATCCGTCGGAGAGCCATACGTGAAGATAGTCCACGTTATTGTTAAGCTCGGCATAATCGACGACGTAATCTACCATCATCTTTCTCGCTCTCTCGTTCGACATACAGAAATTCGTGTTAAGAGCAATCCCCTCCCAAAGGTCTCTCTTGCCGCCAACGAGCGCGACGATATCCTTTGATCCCTCGGGGATCGGGTTGTCATATTCACGCTTCCAGCCGTTAGCGGAGCTGATACCGAAGGACTCTGCCGTCCAGCCGTGTCCCATATCGTGATATTCAAGACCTCGCTTGGATATTTCGGCTTCGCACTGTCTCTTCCACTGGAGAACGATCTCCTTGTTTATCGGTTCAGGCTCGCGATTCTTCTCGTTTGCCTGATGATTATAAAAATTGTCGTAATATGCCTTGGGAATATCAAATTCCTGCATGAAGATATTCATATTCTGCTTGGCGGCAAAATCGATCGCGAGAAGCATATCGTACTGAACCTCCGCGCCCTCGTTGCACCAGCCGCGGAATCTGTTATCCGCCATCTTGTGATACTTTACAGGCTCTATATCCCTTATCGGTATATATTCACCGTCAATACCCGGATAGAGCCAACGGCAACCGTTGATCTTGAGAAATTCATAAGCGGCAAAGAGAACGCTTCTCGGGTTGTCTCCCGCGATAATACCGCCCTTTTCATCTGTATCTATATGAAGGATATCGTCAAGCTCAACGTCGGGAGCTTCGCTCACGTCGAGTCCGAGATCCTGCATAAGTCCAAGTCTGAAGCCCTCCTTGGCTTCGGGGGCGTATTCGATCTCTATCTCACCGCAGCGCGGCATCATCATTCTAAGGTATTTTTTCAGCTCCTCGGCGGCAAAGTCGACAACGTGGCTCGAGGTTATTTTATTTATCCTGTACATAGAGGCCCTCCTGTATTAAAAATTGATGTTGTTTATATTCCGAGATTTACGGGCTCGTTGTCCTTCTTGAGTATTCTCCACTCCATCGCCTTTCCGAATATGACGATGTCGAAGCATCTTTCGATCTCGATCTCTCGCGCGCCGAAGCTTTCAAGGAACTCGAGATATTTCTCCTTTGCCTCCTTACCCGCCCCAAGGCACTTGAGGGTAAGTATTCCCGACAGCCCCTCGATATACTCAAGATATCTGCGAAGGAGTCTGTAGGACACCGTCTGCGCTCTCATCGGCATATTCTTATGGCTCTCTATAAACTCCGAGAATTCCCTAACGATCGTAGGAACTCTTCTGAACTTTTCCGCCATAGCGGGATTATAATACTTTCCGATCTCCTCGTTAGCCGATCTCTCACCCGCCAGATACTTGTGGTCAAAGCAATCCTTTATCCTATTCATAAAGCCGAGCACCTCTCTCCAATCCTCGCCGTAGGCGTGGGAGTAATAATCCTCAAGGAGCTCCTCGTAGCTCACCGAGGTATCAAAGAGAGTCGACGCATAGGTGAAGAAGCAAAATCCGTTGGGGAAGAAGGATCTCTGAGAACCGTCCTCTATAGTTCCGCCGAAGCTGTGTGCCTTGTATCCCTTTATGTCGTTGTGGATTATCTCGGCGTATCTGAGTCCCGTGGGCTCATAGACCTGATTTACCCAGAAGTGGTATTCGTAAACGATGATCTTCATACCGCACTTCCGTCTCCAATCCTCGGCAAACGCCACGGGAGCGGCAGGGTCGCTGGGGTTCGCGTTCTTGTTTCTCACGTACCTCGGCAGCTCGAGATGCACGGGGTCGGGGGTAACGGGCTCGGTATATGACCTTGTGATAGGCGCTACCAGCAGTGAAAATCTGTCGGGATTGTTCAGCCTTTCGGTCTCGGGCGCGAAGAGTGAATCGTAACAGCAGGCGTGAACTATCCTCGTGTTAAGCTCCCTTTTCGTCAGCTCCTCGTCGATCTCGTTGAGAAGCACCACATACCAATCGGAATGGGTCTTTTGCTGACAGCCCTCGCACTCACAGCACTTGTTCACCGAGTCTCCGAGCCAGACGTGGAGATAGTCAACGTGACTTGCCTTCGCGGCATAGTCGCAGACAGCCCCCACCACCTTTGCTCTCGCCTCGGGATTCGACATACAGAAGTTTGTGTACATCGGTGAGCCGTGATGAAGATCTCTCTTTCCGTCCACAAGAGCAAGATAAGGTCTTGCCGCCTCGAGTGAGTCATTGGTCTCGCCGTTCTTATAGTCGAAATCATAGTCGGGGTCAAGCCCGAAGGGCATCGTTGCCCAGGCGTGACCTATATCGTGGAACTGCAGACCTCTCTTTGCGATCTCAGCCTCGCACTGTCTCTTCCACTGTATGACCGTCTCTCGTGTGACCCTTTCGGGCTCTCTGTTCTTCTGATTGAAGCGGTGGTTATAGTAATAATCGTAATAATCAAAGGGACAGAAGAACTCAAGCATAAAGACGTTCATTCCTATCTTTGGTGTGAACTCTATAGCCTCCATCATATTGGGCTGGAACTCCGCTCCCTCGTTGCACTGTCCTCTGTAGCGCATATCGGCAAGCTTGCGGTATTTTACCGCCTCGATGTCCTTAAGCGGTATGAACTCGCCGTCGATACCCGGGAAAAGCCAACGGCAGCCGTTGAGCGTCAGATATTTATAGACCGCGAGAAGAACGCTTCTCGGGTTGTCTCCCGCGATGATACCTCCCGAAAGGTCAGTATCGATATAGAGGATATCGTCAAGCTCCGTGTCGGGCGCGTCGCTTACGTCAAGTCCGAAATCCTGCATAAGTCCGAGTCTGAAGCCCTCCTTGGCTTCGGGCTGGTATTTTATCTCTATCTCACCGCAATCGGGCATCATCATTCTGAGGTATTTCTTCAGCTCCTCAGCGGCGAAATCCACAACGTGGTCGGCACTTATCTTTTTTATGCTGTACATCGTCTTCTCCCTTCTGTTTCAATGAGTCTTTCTCTTTATGTCGACTACCGTAACTCCGTCGATAGCGAGCTTTATCTGGAAGCATTTCTTTGTAGCCGATGCTTTTTCGTAATCAAAATATCCCGTCTTGTCTTCCTCGTCCACAAACTTTACGGGAAGCACGGGGAATGCGCTCGCCACCTCGGCGCTCTCTATAGGAAGCTCGGAGCTGACAAGAGCCGTGGCGTAGGCTCTGTCAAACCTGTTGTAAATATAAAGCCTCTCAGCGCCATTTTTAAGCCTCTGCACCATCATCGGGTTTGTGCACTTTACAGGGTAAAGCTTATACATAGCCGCCATAAGAAGTCGGCAGCACGCCTCCAAAAATCCCTCTGAAAGCTTTCTGAAGGGTATTTCGTCGGTAAGCGGACTTATATCCACCTCAGGCTTATCTGCTGTTGACGGCTTTCCGTCATCCTTTGTCAGCATATCCTCTATCTCGGCTGTAAGCTCGCCGTCAATATCGACTCCGCAAGAAAACACCTTCATAGGATAATCGCTGTATCTGTCCGAGAATACCGCGGTCGCGCCAATGCCGTCAAGCGGATAATCGGCGGGAGCTGTTGCCACCCACGGATATTTATACTCCGCGAGAGCCGCCTTTTCCTCATCCGAGATCATATCGTAATTTGGAACGAAGAGCACCTCATCGCAGATATCCATATATTCGCTATTCACCGCTCCGCCAAAGGGAACGCCCGCCTTGAATATCTCAAAGCTCTGCTTATGAGGAGTAGTCCTTTTCGTCCTTATGTACTCTCCGAGCATTGCCTCGTGCGCGAAATCCGACCAGAGCACAAGGGGTGAATAAGAGCCGACCGTCTCTGTTCCGAGACCTATATCAAGGCGCTTTTTGATAAATCTCCACTTGTCGCTCTCAACTCCGTCCCCAAGACAGAGGAAGACTCCGTCGCAGGCGGGTATCGCCCCGTTCTCATTTTTCGAGGCAAAGGCGGTGGTGGTATAAACGTCCTTTTCAACACGTACAGGACAATGATCTATCATACTCCATTCCTCCGATGCGTCGTGGATACTGACCATAGAAAGTATCTTTCGGTCGCCCACCTGAGCGCGGAGCATCGGAAGATCCATATGCATACGGTGGAAAAAATAAGGCATTTCGGGCTTTTCAGCCGCAACGCTGGTGGGAAGGATATTCGCCGTAACGCAATCGACACCCGCGTCCATAAGCTTTTTCACATCGAGTCCGTACAAATACTTTGTCTCGAATGGGTCTGTGCAGTACATTCCAAGTATCCAGACCTCTTTCCCCACAGCGTGGACAGCATCGCAGACCTTTTTGAAAAATCCCGTCCATCTCCATTCATAGAAGGATATCCACTCTGCTCTCTTCTCTTCCCATATATACGACTTTCTGATACGCGCAGCCTCAATAGAATCGTCACCGAGCGTCATTTTCACCGCATCGGGGAGCTTTACCCCCGTATGCGAGACAAACTGATCTACCATATCGGTGGAATAATCCGATCTGTAAACATAGTTCGAAGGGCAGAAGGCATCCGAAAGATGGACTCCCGCCATATCGTAATCAACAAGGGTCCTGACAAGCTGCTCGGCAAAGAAATCCTCATAGTAGCTGCCGTCCTTGAGCCTCTTGAGGCACATAAGGTGGGAGCTTGATCCCGACGTCCTGCAGACACGCACCTCGGGGTGATCGCTTACCCATTCCCTGTGATATCTGTCATTGAGACAGATTCCCATAATTCCCGCATAATATTTCACGCCCTTTTTCTTCAGCTCCGAAACAAGGTCGCGGAGCTCAAGGTTGGTCCACGCCTGTCTTTCTCTCTCGGTATTTCTCAGCACCGCGCGGTAGGCGCAGTTGTCGGGAAAGAGCTCGTACTCCTCATCCATTCCTCTGTGAAAATGGACAAAGTCCGCGTGAAACAAAAGTCCGCAAATGCTGTCGGGAACAAACCCCGTTCTCTCAAGAAAGCGCGACACACCTCTGTCGGCGTCATTTTTCTCAAATCCGAGCATCTGCATCCAGATATCGATCGTTCTTTTCATAAAAAATCTCCTTTATAAGCAGTGTTCCTTGATCTTTCGTGCTTCGAAAATAAGGTCATAAGAAAACGCTTCAAGCCCTGAAGCCCTTTCTTAAAGCCTTATTTTGAGAAAGGGGGAGTAATAAATGCAAAACACATTGTATTACTCCCCCTAAATCTTATTTAAGAGTTTTTATCAATCAGCAGCTGATCAATATCCAACCTTTTCCCAGCACTCAAACGGAGCTGCGAGCTCTTCGCTGATGTAAACCTGAGTCTTCTTGGTCTGGAGCATAGAGCTGGGGAGGTAAGGTGTTACGGGTCCGTGTGTGCAGAGACGGGATGTCATTCTCTGCCAAGAAGAGAATGTTCCGCAGGTTGCGAGTGCGTGAACCTCAATTCTTTCCTTAGCGCGCATTACGTCGAGAGGACCGATGGTTGCCGCGCAGGGAGGAACGTTAGCGATGTCACCCGACTGACCGAACGTACCGTTGAGGGAGTTCTGCATAATTGTCATGGGGTGAAGCTTAACGATCTGTGCGGGCTGGTTGAGCCACTCCTCGATGTCACCGCTGCCGATGAACTCGGGAATAGGATCAACGAATGCCATATGACCTGCCCATCCGGGAGATGTGGAAGCGATATCAGCG
>SVSX01000013.1 GCA_015064085.1 Oscillospiraceae bacterium
CTCGTCGGGAATACTACCTAATTTGACGCTTCAATACTATTTTTTTTGACTGCCTTGCGACAGTCTTTTCTCTGCGCTCATTTTTAGGCAAGGCGAAGCACGACTGTTAGTTATCTGTTTCAAACTTGAGCCTCCTTTTGTTATCTCTGTGTAATTCCATACAGAGAATTTAATTGATCAGTGGATAAATTCAGTCAGCCTGAACCTCGGGGGGGAAGTCATTCTCCGAGGTTACATTCTCTTGTGCGGGAATTTTTGCTTCTGCCTTTTTTGCTTTTCTTCTCTTTATAGTCAAGACTGTGCTGACACATACATCGGCAAATATAATGAGAAGCAAATCAAAAAGGCTACAATAAGTCGTGATGAAAATTAAGAATGAAATCTCCTCACTTTTTGATGGTGGTACAGGACCAATGCTTCCAGGAGTCAGCACAAAACTTAAGAAGCAAACCCATAATGAAAATATTAGTAGATATACAATTGATGCAATCAATATATATCGCCAAGGAGCGGTAAAATCTTTTCTTTTAATGATAAAATACATTGCTGTTACAATAGAGCGGAAAAAAAGTAATACTAAAAACCCACACAAATATAAATTTGTATTAGTTAAATCTAAAATGCAATATATAACAATAGCTGCAACAACATACAGCAGATGGAAGAAAAGGATATAGCAAATGTTTTTCACTATTATTTTAAGATAAGTTTCTTTGAATTTTTCTATCATATCCAATCTCCTTTCTATCTCTGTGTAATATCCTTTCATTTTTGTTTGTGCGCTTATTGCACAGTTTTATTATAGCACATTCTCCTTTTTTGGTCAAGTATAAATTGAAAGGTAGGATTTTGGGGAATAAGAGAGATGATCGTCACACGCTCTTGACAAAAGCTTATAAATGTGATATTATTTAATGTGGTGGAGTATGTAGATACTCATATAACGTTTGAAAGGTACATAATATATGAAAATTGGTTTTGTTTCTCTTGGCTGTCCGAAAAATCAGCTCGACACCGAGGTAATGCTTCACGAGCTTATGGCGGAGGGCTATGAGATAACTCCCGAGGAGACCGAGGCGGAGATCGTCATAATAAACACCTGCGGATTTATCGAGAGCGCTAAAAAGGAGGCTATCGACAATATCCTTGATATTGCCTGGCTGAAAAATCACAACGGACTCCGCGGTATTATAGTTACGGGCTGTCTCGCGGAGAGATATAGAGAGTCGATACTCGAGGAATTCCCCGAGGTGGATGCCGTTCTCGGCGTTGGAAGCATCCACAATATCGTTGATGCCGTAAGATTTGTGACCGAGAAGAAAAAGAAGAGTCAGAAATATTCCTCCTTTGAGGACAAGGAGCAGGTAAGGCTCGGGGGAGACAGAGTTCTCACCACACCCGAGTACACCGCATATCTGAAGATCGCCGAGGGCTGCGACAACAGATGCGCCTATTGCGCGATCCCCGCGATACGCGGAAAATTCAGAAGCCGCCCCATTGAGGATATCGTTGCCGAGGCGAAGCAGCTTGAGGCGCTCGGTGTGAGAGAGCTGACTGTCGTTGCTCAGGATACTACAAGATACGGTAAGGATATTTACGGTGAGTACAGCCTTCACAAGCTCCTCCGCGCGATTACCGACGCTACCGAGATCCCTTGGATAAGGATACTTTACTGCTATCCCGACAAGATCACTGACGAGCTTGTTGCCGAGATGAGGGATAATCCGAGGATACTCAAATATATAGACCTGCCCATTCAGCACATAAGCGACCGTATGCTCACGGCAATGAACCGCCACGGAGACTCGAAGACGGTTCGTGAGACGGTTGCGAAGCTTCGCCGCGAGATCCCCGACATCGTGATAAGGACCACCTTCATTGTGGGCTTCCCAGGGGAGAGCGAGGAGGATTTTGAAGAGCTTCTTGAGTTCGTTAAGGAATCAAAATTCGAGCACGCCGGTGTTTTCACCTATTCAAGGGAGGAGGACACTCCCGCTTACGACTTTGAGGATCAGATCGACGAGCAGGTCAAGCAGGACAGAATGGATATCATTATGCGTGAGCAGCTTGATATCAATGAGGCGAGAAACCGCGGAATGATAGGGAAGACCATCACCGTTCTTTGCGAGGACTTTGACCCTGTCAGCGAAACCCACTTTGGCAGAAGCGAGGCTGATGCCCCCGAGATCGACGGTAAGGTGTATTTCCGTGCCGACACGAGAGTTGCCCCGGGCAGCTTCGTTAAGGTCAAGGTGAGAGACGTACTCGATTATGATCTTATAGGCAGACTTGTAACGAAAGAGCAGAAGGAGAATTGATAAAATGAAACTTAATCTACCCAATAAGCTGACCGTGCTCAGACTTTGTTTAGTACCCGTTTTCCTTGTTATCGGAATCCTGCCCGAAAGCATCATTCCCCGCGTGATCTGGTGCGTACTTTGCGCGGCGATCTTCATTGGCACGGCGCTTACCGATATGTTTGACGGAAAGATAGCAAGGCGTGACAATCTTATCACCGATTTCGGAAAATTCCTCGACCCCGTTGCCGATAAGTTTATGGTCATCGGCGCGCTGTTTGTCATACTTTACCGCTTCGAAAATCTTAAGCTCGGAATGCTTGTGACACTTATAATCATTGTTTTCCGTGAGCTTGCGGTCACCTCAATGCGCCTTGTTGTGTCAACAGGAGAGGGTATCGTTGTGGCGGCAAACTCCCTTGGAAAGATCAAGACGGTGTCGCAGATCGTATTTGTTTCAACCGTTTTCCTCGAGCCCGTGGTGGAGTTCCTCGTCGAGCTTATTTTCGAGGACAATATGATGCACGGTATATACCCCCTCACCTGGCTCACAATGGCGTTTACACTTGTGATGACTGTCTGGTCGGGAGTGAACTACATAAAGTCATATTGGAAATACCTCGATCCCGAAAAATGATCTGAGCCGAATTTATAAATAAAAAGGCTGTCGATGCGTGCCTGCTTAAAGCAGATGCGCTGCGACAGCTTTTTTTCAGCGTTTATTTTTTCTTTTTGTTATCACTCCGAAAAGCAGCCCGAATACTACCGACACCGCCATTATGCCGCACGCCATACCAAGACCTATCTGCACAGCTGTGCTTATGTGGGAGAGGGCGGAGGAGGGGGCTTTTGATATCAGCGAGACCATCGCGTTGTAGAGTGAGCCCCCGGGTACTATCGGGATCGCGCAAGGAACAAGAAAAACGATAGTCGGCGCTTTGAGCGTTCTCGCGAGTACCTCGGCAAAAAGAGCGAAGAAGAGCGACGAGAAAACAGCGCAGATAAAAGGAGACGCGCCGAGTGAGTCACAGAGAAAATAGATGAAATACGTTCCGAATCCGCCAAGAGCCACGGGGATAAGATGTCTTGGATGGGCGTTGAATATCAGCGCAAACGCAAGAGCGCCCACCGTTGCGCCCACAAGCTGAAGGGGGGCTGTGTTCAGCGCGGCATTTGGCAGGATTCCTTTGCCCACAAGTATCATCGACACCGAATATCCGAGTGCGATCATAAATGCCGAGATACACGCCCTCACTATCTCAAGAGAGCCCGAGAGCAGGTCTCCGCAAAGGAGATTTCTTACCGCCGTTCCGAAGGCAAGTCCGGGGATAAGCAGCATCACCGTGCCGATGATTATTGCCGCGCCGTCAGAGCCGATGCCGAATATCACCGAAATACAGGCAATAGCTCCCGCTATGAAGGAGTTTATAGCAAGCTTTGCCATTTGATTTATGGCGGGGGTTTTGGTCTGATCTATAAGAAATATCGCCACACCGATGAAGGCGGCAATAAGTCCGTCGCCGAGGCTTCCTCCGAAAAACAGAGTGAAGGCAAGGGCGGCGAGAGCCGAGGCGAAGAGACGAACGATTGGGGGATAAATTCGTTTCCTTTTTGCCTTTTCTATCCTTGCGCGGAGCTCGTCAAGAGAGGGCGGGGCTTTGCAGACCTCTCGTGAAATGTTGTTGAAGAGCTCTAACTTGAAGAGATTATTTGATATACCCTTGATCCTTCGGGTCTGACTTGAATATTCTCCGTTTTCAAGGCGAATAGCCGCGATGATCACCGAGGGAAGGGTAAAGACCTCGGCATTGCAAGCGCCGTAGGCGCGGCAGACACGCTCGACGGTGTCCTCTATTCTGTTTATTTCACCGCCGCTTTTCAACATTGCCTCGCCGATGTCGAGAGCGAGGCAGAGAATAAGGTCGGCTTTTCCCGACGAGGGTGGGGAATTCTTTATAAATTCTATATCATTTGTCATAAATCTGACTTCCTTTATTTATTAGACTATTATTTTAGCATATTCGCCCACGCTTGTCAAGAAAAAAAGGGGCTGTCACAAGTCAAAATTGTGACAGCCTTTTGGTATCTATTCGATCGGAATGAATAAAAATATCATCTCGCTGGCTTTTTCGGAGCTAAAGTAGGTGCCGTATGGGGTAGAATCGACCCAAAGACAAAATTCCATTGCGTGTCGACCGTCATAGAGCCTTGTGAGTCTTACGTATTCTATGGTTGCCGTGTAGTCGATGACGTAGCCTTCAAAGATTTCGGCTATCTTTTCGTCAACGTACTTTTTCATCTCTAAGATCTCATCAAGAGAGGGCGGCTCTTTGTCTCCGAGATAACCCGAGTTGTTCTTGTAACTGACAATATCACCGTATTTGTTGACCTCTACATCAAAGGTCTCGAAGGTCTCAACACCGTTTATGCAACGCACATATTTGAAAAGCGTAGTTCCTTTTTCCGTAGTACTATCGTCGGCTTCTAAAAAAGCTTTGCTGTTTTTGACCTTGGAGGCAAGAAATTCCTCTGCGATCTCGCTTTTGCTAAGATGATCGAGCTCTTGGGCGTTGCTGCTTTCCTTTTTGGCGTAATAGCTGTCACCGTAGTAGCATCCTACGTATGCCACTTGATTTGTGATCGTGTTAACACCCGCGGAAAGTGAGAAGTCGTTGTCGGTGTAGTCATATTCGTCGATATTGGTGTAGAGCGATACTGTGTTTCTGACAGAGCCCGAGTAGCTCAGGGTTTTCTTGATACCGTTGATCTTTATAGACAGTGTCGGAGCTGCGTTTTCGTTTGTAAAGCTCTCATAGTAGGTGTCGCTGTCGGGGAGATTAGGTACGTCGTCAGGCCTGTTTGGATTGCCATAGGTTGAAATAAGGTAAGGGCGGTATTCAAGAACTGTATATTTGGGCTCAAGTGGCTCTGTTGCGGTTGTAGTCGTTTCTGCCGTCGTCGTGACCTCGGGAGGGGTGTCTCCCTCGTTGCAGGAAGCAAGGAGAGAAAAAATGAGTAATAGGGCTAATACTAAAGATATTTTTTTCATATTTTTTCTTCCTTTCATTTTTTGTTTTTTGTGCATTTCTCCTATGCACATCTTTATTTTAGCATAAAATGGTTTGTTTGTCAATGGTTTTTTGCACCGCTGACATTCCCCCTCGCGGACTACCCGACGCCGTTTGCGGCAAAAATGACAGGATAGTTATCTTTCACTTACGGTCAAATCATTTGAAACAAAAAGCCTTTTTCATTGATGCTTGTCCGATTGACAAGCGCCTGCTTTTGTGATATAATTTATAAGTTATAATAATCTTAGCAATATATGGCACAGGAGATTTAAAGAATGAAAAAAGAAAAAAAGGGAAGCATACGGCTTATCGCAAAATTCCTTCCTTATTATAAAAAATACAAATGGATAATGGTCTTCGATCTTTTCTGCGCAATGCTCACCACCGTTTGTGAGCTTATATTGCCGCTGATCGTCCGTGAGATAACCAATGCCGCCACAAGCTCCCCTATGGCGCTGACACTTGAGCTGATACTTAAATGCGGAATTCTCTATCTTGCCCTGAGACTTATTGACACCGTGGCGAATTACTATATGGCGTCGGTAGGTCATATTATGGGAACACGGATCGAGACCGATATGCGCCGCGATTTCTTCGGACATCTTCAGAAGCTGTCCTTCTCCTATTACGATAACGCCAAGGTCGGCTCACTTATGTCGAGAATAACAAGCGACCTCTTTGATATCACCGAGTTTGCGCATCACTGTCCCGAGGAATTCTTTATCGCGGGAATAAAGATAGTCTGCTCTTTTGCGATACTCTGCACGATGAGTGTGCCGCTGACGCTGATCGTATTTGCGGTGATACCGCCAATGATCCTTATCCTCACCGTCTTCAACCGACGTATGCGCGCGGGCTTTAAGGAGTCGAGAGTGCAGATCGGAGAGCTGAACTCGGGTATTGAGGACAGCCTTCTCGGAATTCGTGTGGTCAAATCCTTTGCCAACGAGAAGATCGAGGAGGAAAAGTTTGAGAAGGGAAACCTGAAATTCCTTTCGATAAAGAAAAAGGTCTACCACGCAATGGCTGGATTTCAGTCCTCGACCCGCTTCTTTGACGGACTTATGTATATCATCGTCGTTGTGGCGGGTGCGCTCTTTATGATGAAGGGTGACATTAATGCCGCCGACTATATGGCATACCTGATGTTTGTTACAACTCTTCTTACCTCAATAAGAAGAATAGTTGAGTTTGCCGAGCAATTTCAGCGCGGACTCACGGGCATCGAGCGCTTTTGCGAGATCGTGGACACCGAGCCCGAGATCAAGGACGCAAAGGACGCGAGTGATATCGGCGAGGTGAAGGGAGACATTGAGTTCAAGAACGTTTCCTTTAGATATGAGACCGAAAACAAAAACGTGCTGTCACACCTTGACCTCAAGGTGAGGGCAGGGGAGAGTGTGGCTCTTGTCGGACCTTCAGGCGGTGGAAAGACCACTCTTTGCTCACTGATCCCCAGGTTTTACGACACCACGTCGGGTGATATAACGATCGATGGCAGATCTATAAAGAGCGTTACGATGAAGTCGCTCAGAGAGAAGATCGGAGTCGTGGCTCAGGACGTTTACCTTTTCTCGGGAACGATAAAAGAGAACATAGCCTACGGAAAGACCGACGCTACCGATGAGGAAATACGTGAGGCGGCTCGCCTTGCGGGTGCTGACGAGTTTATAGAGGCTCTGCCTCAGGGCTACGATACCTACGTCGGCGAGCGCGGAGTCAAGCTCTCGGGCGGACAGAAGCAGAGAATATCAATTGCCCGTGTCTTTCTGAAAAATCCCCCTATCCTCATACTTGACGAGGCGACCAGCGCCCTCGACAACGAAAGCGAGAAGCTTGTGCAGAGATCTCTCGAAAAGCTCGCGAAGGGAAGGACCAGCTTTACGATTGCTCACCGTCTCACCACAATAAGAAATGCCGATCGAATTCTCGTGCTCACCGAGAACGGCATAGAGGAGAGCGGTACTCACGAGGAGCTTGTTGCCAAGGGCGGCATATACAGTGAGCTTTATAAGATGTACTCCGAAATGTAACGTCATATTTGCAAGAGCAAAAATCGGCTGTCACAGGTCAAAGCTTGTGACAGCCGATTTTTATGTGCTTTTTTTCATTGTCCCTATATATTCCGAGGGGGATATCTCCTCGCTTTTTTTAAACATCGCGCTGAGATAATGGACGGAGGAAAGGTTAAGGGTGTCGGCTATCTTGGTCAAGGACTGCCCCTCCAACAGCAGCTTTTTTGTCAGCTCTATGCGCAGCGTGCTGAGATATTCCACGATCGTCACGCCATAGGCTCTTTTGAACTCCCTTGTGAGGGTGGTCTTGTTGGTGTTGAAAAGAAAGCAAAGCTCGTCAATTGCGATCTTTTCGGTAAAGTTTGCCTCAAGATATTCTTTGACCTCACCTATCTGTGGAAAGGAAGATCCATCTCTCACTCTTTGCTCGGCTCTCTCGTTCTCAAGAATATTTTCCTTCATACGAAGCACCTTTATAAGGAATATCTGCAGATAATTTTTGAGTAGCTGATCCGCGCCAAAGGCGAAGCCCTCTCGCTTTTTCATTTCTCTTTGATTGGGGACGTCGTAGGGCGGGAGATATACGCTTCTTGCCTCCTTTATTATTTCGGCAAGCATCTTCTGAAGCTCGTCGCTCAGCTTGAGCGGCGCGTGTGTGAGGACGTCAAGCTCTCTGCTGTTACTTTCAAAGCCGATAATTATGATATTCGGTGCTGCGTCCTCACTGCAGGTGAGGGAATGGACCTCTCCCGCGTTGTGGAATATTATATGATTTTCCTTGAGCTTTCCCGTGTAATTTTCCGACTTTATCTCGATCTTCCCCTTGTCAACGTAGACCAACTCGCAAAAGTCGTGGCTGTCATCAGCCGTGTGAAAGCTTGGCGTAAATTCAAAATAATGCACGTTTGCGAGTCTCGTTACTAAAAGATCCTCGCGAAATTCCTGTAATACAAACTCCATATGCCCCTCCGTAGGTCTAAATGTTTACAATATTATACAACATATTTACTATTTTGTAAAGACAAAAAATAATATGTGTGATAGAATAAAGAAAAAATAAAATAATATAAAGGAGAAATGTACTATGAAGAGAATCTGTATTCCTGATTACGAATATAAGGAAAGGATAGAAAGAGCCGCAAAGCTTGTTGCAGCCAAGGGACTTGACGTTATGCTCGTTTGCTCCACCGAGAGCGACTACGCTAACGCAAGATATTTTTCGGGCTTCTGGCCGCTCTTTGAGCGCGCGGGTGTTGCTATATCGGCAAAGGGTGACGCGGCGCTTCTCGTTGGACCTGAGTCTGCTGTTTTCGGCAAGGACTGGTCAAAGATCGAGAAGGTCTTCGTTCTCCGCGAGTTCCGCGAGTCGGCTGACCCCTCCTATCCCGAGCTTCAGGCAAGTACCTTTAACGACGTATTCAAGGCTATCGGCGTAAGCGGCGAGAATATAAAGATCGGTCTCGGAAGCTACGTTGAGTGCACACTCCCCATTTACGAGGGACTTAAGGACGCATACCCCAAGGCTGAGATCGTAAAATGCAACGACATTATGGTCGACCTCAGAAAGATCAAGAGCGAGAACGAGCTTGCTTGTATCCGTGAGGGCTTCCGCATAATCGAGCTTGCTACCGACGAGGTCATAAGAAATCTTAAGCCCGGTGTAACAGAGCTCCAGATGGTCGGCGTTGCGCAGAGAGTTATCTACGAGAACGGCGCTGAGTACGAGGGTCTTCCTATGTACGTTTTCAGCGAGGAGTCCACTCGTCACGCTATTTCCCGCTCGACCTACAGAACGATCGGCAAGAACGATATCGTTCAGCTCAACCTTTCCGCTAAAATAGACGGCTATTCGCCCTCTATCGGTCTTCCCGTGGTTATGGGTAAGCTCGAGGGTGAGCGCAGAGAGATCGTGCAGTTCTGTCTTGATATGCACAACTGGACAGAGGCACAGCTCCGCACAGGCGTTATGGCAGACAGCGTAGCAAAGGAATTCCTCAACAGATATAAAGAAGCGGGCTACGAGAAGAACTACGTTTACGGACCTTGCCACGGCACGGGTATGATCGAGGTCGAAGCTCCTTGGATGGAGACCTCCACGAATTATCCTCTCGAGAAGAATATGACCTTCCAGGTGGACACCTTTATTTCAGGACCTACCTTCGGCTGCCGTTGGGAAAAGGGCGTTGCCATCAAGGACGACGGCGCGGAGAGCTACACCGATTATCTCAAGAAGGGAATAATAGAGCTGGGCTTCTGATATGAGTACGATTGGAAAACTTGATTGGATAATCCCCGACTGTGAGCTTCCCCCCGAGGGAGACGGAGTGCTGAAGGGTCACGAGAGTGTTATCGTCGTTAACGATTCCGAGAAGGCGGCAAAAATAAAGGTAACGCTTTTCTTTACCGACAAAGAGCCCTATTCCGATATTGAGTGGACTGTTGAGCCGAAGCGCGTAAGATGCTTCCGTATGAATCAGCCCTCGGATATGAGCGGGTACGTCGTACCCCTTGAGACTCAGTACGCGATGAAGCTTGAGTCCACCGAGCCTATCGTGGTACAGTACGGAAGACTCGACAACAGACAGACAAATCTTGCTTATTACACGACTCTCGCCTTCTGAGAGCCCGAAAGGAGATATCTATGATTTTAGACAGATGCTTCCCGAGGGAAGTTAAAAAGGTTCAGGAGAATAATATCCCCCTTGTTATCTGCGGCGGAACTGTGGAGTATCACGGACCTCACTGCTCCTACGGCTGCGACACACTTGTGGCTGAAGGACTTGTGAAGAAGCTCGCGGAGAAGAAGGAGATAATGATAGCTCCCACAATATCCTATTCTCCCTCAAGCTATGCCGTGGGTGACTCGAAGAGCGGCACTGTTCACGTAAGGGAGCAGGCGTTCGAGAACTACGTATATTACGTTTTTATGAGCCTTCTCGAGGCAGGGTTCAGAAATATCTACGTTGTTATTCACCATCAGTTTGAGCAGGAATCCGAGATGCCGATGACACTTTGCTACCGTATGGCGGCAAAGCGCGCGACGATGGAGTATCTCGAGAAGACCCTCGGTCAGGGGTGGTGGGGAAGTGAGTCCTACGCGAATTATTACGAGGAGCTTGAAGGCGCGAACAACCCCTTCGGCTGGATAAAGGTTATTCCCACAATGTCGACCGAGGTGCAGAACGCCACGGGCTACGACCACGCGGGTAAGTATGAATGCTCGATACTTATGTCGCTTTATCCCGACTGCGTCCAGCTTGACAGAATAGACGATATCAAGCATTGGTTTACCGAGTCGGCAAGGGAAGCAAACAGTGATCTTGGCGACGAAATGGTCGCAAAGTCACTTGAATACCTTGAAAAGGCAATAAAATAAAAAATACCGACACGCATTGGCGTGATACTCTTATCGGAGTAAACACAATATTATAAATTTGCTCCGCAACAATCAAAAAATAACTCCCGACAGAAAGTCTGTCGGGAGTTATTTTATTTTCCTTCTCTGTTAATCTTTTGAATGCTATCTTGTTTTACAACCTCTCGCAATTCTTTTGTCCAATCGGACCATTCTGAATTCTTTTGACCGTATGTAAGATTTTCCTCATACTCTCTCGGAAGCCAAGTTGAAATATCCGCCTCGTTATGGGAAATCAACGCTTCAATATTATCAAGGGCTTTATACAGCTTCGCTTCGTCAGTTCGCATTTCTTTCATCTCAGTAAAAAGAAGATTTAGTTCATCTCTTGTATTAGACGGCAATAAGGAAATCAATTTTTCAATCGCTAATTCTTCCTCTACTTCATCATTTTGGCTCTTTAAAAATGCAGGAACATCTCCCGTAATGGCTTCTCCAAAGTCATGAATCAAACACATCTTTATGACTCTATTTATATCCACATTAGGATATTCATCGGCACAAAGCATAGCCATTACGGCCAGTCTCCATGAATGCTCGGCAACAGACTCCTGTCGGCCACTTGATGTCCAAGAATGACGAGTATTACATTTCAACTTCTCAACAGCATTTAAAAACTCAATATACTTTTTGCAATCCATTTTTTCCTCTTTTGCGCTAGTTTCGTCTTTGTTTAACAAATGCATCGGGCAAAGCCCATACCTCTACGGTTGCGCGTCCTAAGGCTCCCTCGGGAGGGAGCTGTCACCAAAGGTGACTGAGGGAGAGCGCGTTACAATAAAGCTTATCAAAACCTCAAAGTTACGCAGGCTCCTTTCGTCACGCTACGCAGCGAACCCCCAAAACTCATTTCATTCGCTTCGGGGAACCCCTGCCGCGTGCCACCTTCCTCCCGGAGGAAGGCTTTTGCGCTAACCCCATTATAACACAAATCGGCAGAGAAAACAAGTTCTCTGCCGACTTTTTGTGCTTACAATTTCTCCGTTAAGAACAACAAAGAAATGCGTGTAGGTCTTTTTATGTTGAAAAGTTAAATTACTTAACCTCAACCTCAGCGCCAGCCTCTTCGAGGGACTTCTTGATGGACTCAGCCTCGTCCTTGGAAACGCCTTCCTTAACAGCCTTGGGAGCGCTCTCAACCATTTCCTTAGCTTCCTTAAGTCCAAGACCTGTGATCTCACGAACAGCCTTGATAACGTCAAGCTTCTTAGCGCCGAAGCTCTTGAGAACTACGTCAAACTCAGTCTTCTCCTCTGCAGCGGGTGCAGCAGCGCCTGCAGCAGCAACAACTCCTACGGGAGCAGCAGCGGATACGCCGAACTCCTCTTCAACTGCCTTTACAAGGTCAGCAAGCTCAAGTATTGTAAGTGTCTTGATCTCTTCAACAATGTTTGTAATCTTTTCAGATGCCATTTTAAATTTCCTCCTGTAAAATGGATTTTTTATAAATTTTGATTTTGCGCTATGCGCATATGCGGCTTATGCCGCGTGGTTTGGCAGACTTAAGCCTCTGCCTCTGCTGCGGGAGCAGCTTCGCCGTTCTTGTCGATAACTGCCTGAAGAGCATAAGCGAAACCGTAAAGCGGAGACTTGATGCTTCCAAGAAGCTTTGCAATAAGAACTTCCTTAGAGGGAATATCAGCGAGTGCGTTAACTGTTTCCTTGGAAACGACCGCACCGTCAAGATAACCCGCGAGAATCTCGAAGGATTCGATCTTTTCAGCGTACTCCTTGATAACCTTTGCGGGAGCAATAGGATCGGATTCGCTGATAGCGATAGCGGTCATACCTGTGAGGTACTGCTTCATATCGCCGAGGCCTACCTCGTCACAAGCTCTGCCTGTCAAAGAATTCTTCACAACCATATACTTAACGCCCGACTCGCGGAGAGCCTTACGGAGCTTGGTATCTGCGTCAACGGTGATTCCCTGATAGTTTACGAGAACGCCCGCCGGAGAACTTTTGAGCATTTCGGCAAGATCTGCAACAACAGCCTGCTTCTGTTCAAGAATGGATTTGCTTGGCATTTGTTTTTCACCTCCCAATGTGAAAATAAATAGTAGGAATAAAAAAATCTTTCCCCAGCAAAGCAAAACTTCGCGCGAAGAAAGATATAAAGCAAAATTAACTTAAAATCTCTCCTCGGTAGGGAAGCAAAGCTTTTACTGAAACCTACTGTCTTTGGATAACGCATAATATGATATCACATCATTTGCGATTTGTCAATAGCTTTTTGAAAATTTTTTAAATATTTTTATTGTTTCTTATAACCCTCTCCGCCGCGTCCAGCATTTTCTTGCGAAGCCAGTCGGGAGAGACTATCTTAATGTCGGTCTCGAACGCCATTATGATTCCGATGAACATCTCGACACTCTGAAATTCGCACTCATAAACGTGCTTCGGAAGCTGAGCCACGATAAAGGGGCGCAGATTCATAACCGTCAGCTTGTCCTTTATCTCGAGCTGAGCGCTGTAGGGGATCTGCATCTGTATCACCGATCTTTCGGCAAAGCCGCTGTAGCCGAAGCCGCTGACAACGTCGGAAAATTCCGAGTCGTTCTCGGTGAGGGTCACCAAGGGGAGAGAGAACTCCGACTCGTAGTAGAAGCCCTTGTGAGAGGCGCTGTACTTTAGCGGCGCGCCGTAGGCTGTGCGCAGATGATCGATATCTCTTTGCGCCTGTCTGTGGGAAATGTTGAATTTCTCTGCGAGGCGCATTGCGTTGGGATAGCAGTTTTCGCAGATCTTTTTATGTAACCATTGAATTCTTGCGTCTAAATTCATAGCGAGTCCTTCCCGTCAGGTCTCGTTCGAGGCGTCGCCGCCCTCAGAGCCTTCCTCAGCGTTGTCCTCGCCGTCAGAGGCTGCGGCGGGCTCGGGGAGCTCCTCGCTGTCGAGCTCCTCACATCTGTCAAATATCTCATCCGAGTGTGTCAAAAGGCAGATGAGACGCGAGAGGAAATATATGAAGAATGAAAGGAAGAGGGCAAAAACATTGAACTGCGCCGAAAGCGTTCCGAAGCGGATTATCGACGGAATGGCATAGACACCGCAGGTGAAGGTAGAGAAGCAGAGTGAAAAGACGTAAAGCCAGGTCTTTTCTGTGCCGACACGCGCCTTCGACTCGGAAACAAAGAAGAGAAGCGAGGAGATCGCCGCCATATTGAAGAGTATCTGATTGGGCGAGTTCATAGGGATCGTAACGTCAAAATAAAGTGTTGCCACAATAAATACGACAGATGCGATGAGTACAACGACCAAAAGTCCCTGCGAGTCAACGGGGCGCTTGGTGGTGTTCATAAAGAAATATACCGACGAGAGCGCCAAAGCCGCCGCGAAAAAGAGGGTCTTGGTGTTGGCTTCGCCTATTGCGCTGAGGGCGGCGTAGGAATAGACGGTAAAAAACGCGATTATAAGAAGTGTGATAGCCGCGAAGGCGCTTGAAAAGGCGACAAAGATATTTCGGTCGTCACAGCCCACAAGCTTTTTCTTTCTGAGTATCACCGAGCAAACAAGGAAGAAAGCCACGAAAAGGGCGAAAAATATATGCATAACGGTGGGGAGAAGAGCCCCCGCTTCAAAATATCCGATCTCTTCATCAAAGAAGGAGAAAAGATTCACGCATCTGAGCGCAGCGCCAATGAGTGTTGCCACGATCGTAATTATCAAAAGCGGACGAAGCACCGAGCCTCTCGCTGTTTTTTCATTTGTTACGTTCATATAATACCTCGCAAAAAAACATATATAATATATTATAAACTTAAATTTTGAACACATTGTAAACAAAACCGCGATTTTGAAAAATATATTAAATAAATGTTTTTTTAACTTTTTATGAAGATTTTATACGGTATTGACAAACAAATCCAACTGTGCTATCATAAAACTGTGCAATGAGCGCACAAATAAAAATGAAAGGATTTTTGCCTATGAAAATGTAACTGAAATGAAAGGAATAGTATGGAATTGTTGCAGGTTTTTTCTTAAAAAGGAGAAGTAATTACTAAGGGAGGATTCAAGATGAAAGTCAGTTTATTAGGTGACCTTTTACGGCTTTACCAAAAACCTGTGTTGGGAATATCATTTATTTTGATACTTTCCGCGGTCTTGTTCTTCTTTGCGTGGAAAAGAAAAAAGACTTCACGTTGCGTTCTTTCAGTGATTTTGGCGGTTATCTTACTTGCGACATATCCATTGGTGATATTTTTCACGTGGGGGTATCATCCGGATATCAAGATCGAAGTTCCAAACAGTGATAAAACCCTTATAGTAAAAGAAAAAACCTACTTGTTTTCCGCCGAAGCGGAAATATATTATCACAAATACGGCTTTGACATTTACCTCGGTGATATTATATGCGGTGATGACGGCTACAGATTTTTCTCAAAAGGAGATTATACAGTAAAAGATGTCGGATCGGATGAGGTCCGTATCTCCTGTGGAAAAAAGTATTATTCAAACGACGGTGAGAAGCAATATGTTTATAATGTTGCCAAGGCAGATCAAATCGCGCGGGTTTGCTTGATATGCAGTATTTTGGCTGCCATTGCGCTAATATTTGTGTTTGTTTGGCTTTTCAGATCCCGAATCTTTAGAAGATCACCTCGCAGAAGAACATAGCGACATCATAATAGTAAAGGATTTTGATCTTGAGGCGTCACGTTGCGTTCTTTCAGTGATTTTGGCGATAATTTGGAAATTGTAAAGGAGGATGAACCTTCATGAAAAAAGTACAAACTGTAGTAATTATCCTTTTGGTTTCGACAATTATTTTGTTATCCGCGTGCAGTGCAAAAAAAAGGCCAGGAAGCATACCTGAAACATCGGAAAATTTCTCACAAGAATTTATGGATTCATTTGTATCAGAATATCATATGTGTTATCCGAATCTGTATTACCTGTCTATGAAGCCATATGAAGTAAGATACGACAATAGAGTAGGCGGACGTTTCGGCACTATGCCATTTTCAACTTATACTTATCTTATTTCTTCCATTCCCAACGTAAATAAAGACCATTTTGTAGCAGTAACGATCTACAGTCCCCACGGAGGCGGTTTTGCTGAACCCTCACAAAACTACGTTTTTCAAAAAGAAGACGCCCCAACGCCTATAAAGGACTATACGGTAAGCAGCGTATCTGTGGTTGGATATCGGTTTTCTCCCGGTTATTATTTTGGAAGAACCTCTGATTTTGAAACCTTACAAGACCAGGCAATAAATTATTTTAAATCCTTTTTGGAAAATGAAAATACAAAAATATTTGCGGAATATAAAGCCGAGGACTACCCCGAGCTTATAAGCGCTTTGCAGGAAGGCTTCACAAATGCGATATCGGCAAACAAGTACGACAGTAATATAAAGCGTATATACACTTGCGACGAAGGAGACACACGAGGAGAAACAAATATATATTACTCTTTGCTTTTCAGATTTAACGAAGCCGAAAATCTTGTTTGGCTCGTTTCCCTCTCAAAGGATACGAAAACCGATACGCTCTGCTACAGATACACTAATTACAGTAACTATTCCGTAAAAACACTTGAGAACGGAGATCTTTACACGGAAGCTGAGGAGAAGAACTTTTGCGCGCCTATTCCCGATGATATAGCCGCAATTTTGAGTTCAAATTGGGCAGGCTTGTATTCTCCCGACTCGCAAGATACCGAAGCAACGACCGTGGAGCAGACCAATTGAATATCCCACGGACAGAGGATAAAATCCGCGGTATACGACCACAACAATTCGAATAATCTTAGTTTGAAAGGAGCAGGTCTATGACATCTATTAAAAAGATCCTTGCGGGAATTGCTACATCATATTTTCCGCTAAATAACCACTAAATAACCACTAAATAATTACCAAATAATAGGCGAAAAATGAATACAAACACTATTTACAAGTTATCAAATTCCGATATCGTTCTCAAATTCGAAAAGGATATTCAAATCACAAAGTTAGGTAGTATATTCAATGAAAAAATCTCTCGGGAAATGCAATTTGAAGTTGTTTCATCAATCTTGTTCCTAAACAAAAATTGTATTTCGATAGACATTATGGAACGAGGGGTAACAGGAGGTGCGCTCCGTTGTGTTGCTGAGCACATAGAGAAAAACATTCATAATATGACAAACACCGTCTGCACCACTGTTTGGAGGGCATTATCGGAGGCAATTGAGGAACTGTCGTTACCTAAAATTGACTGTGGGAATGGCAGTGAGCCGTTTAAGCTGAGCATCTCTATCTACGACTTTGAAAATAGAATGCGTTTTGCGTATTTTATGGATAACGCTATGTATCTGGATCGTTCCGTAAAGAAAAAGTATAGTGATCTCTCTTTAGGCTTAAGGGTGAAGGATGATATAATTTACTATTACCTTATTTTTGAAACCTTGGATGATTTAAAAAAAGCCGAACAAATATACACGATCGAAGAAATAAATAACTATGTTTGGGATCTATGCAAAGAAGATGACCCATACGGTGTTTTTGAAAAAAAGATACCCTTACCGATAGTAGCAACAAGGCAACAGATCATTAACAACGGTTTGGCAATGGGGATTATGAGAAATAATCTTCAATTTTCAACGCTGATATAATTGACGGAACAATTAATATTTTATCCGCCGAGCAATTAAATTCTCTGTATGGAATTACACAGAGATAGAAAGGGGATTGGATATGATAGAAAAATTCAAAGAAACTTATCTTAGAATAATAGTGAAAAACGTTTGCTATGTTGTTTCCGCGTTTTTGCTAACTTACCTTATTATTATGCTTGAGATCGTTTTTCCTTCCATCGATATAATTCAACCATTCATTATGGTCTTTTATATCGTTACCATATCAGCGATGTATTTTATCGTTAAAGGTGAAGATTATGCACATCCTTGGCGCTATCTGGCGGTTACGACAATTGTGTACATTATCGTAGCATTGTTATGGTTTTATTTGATAATATACCCTGAACAAAACAAATCAACATTGGGATTTGGCGATGCTCTTGCCTTAAATGGTATGTCGTTAGTCAATGTGTATATTTTTGCTATACTTTGGCTTGTTGATATTTGTTTTAGTATTGCTGCGACTGTAAAAAATCTAAAAGCAAAAAAGGCAGAAGCAAAAATTCCCGCACAAGAGAATGTAACCTCGGAGAATGACTTCCCCCCCGAGGTTCAGGCTGACTGAATTTATCTACCCACGGACAGAGGAGAAAATCCGCGGTATACGACCACAACAATTCGAATAATCTTGGTTTGAAAGGAGCAGGTCTATGACATCTATTAAAAAGATCCTTGCGGGAATTGCTACATCATATTTTCCGCTTTTGATCTTATGTGTACTGCTGCAAAATATGATTGGTATCTCTTCGGGCATACCGTTTATAGCAGAATTACTTGGCGTGCTGATGATATCTTTTCCAACGTATCTTGCGTCTGTCGGCATTGCGATTATATTGATCAGATTTATTAATAAAGAATTGAGATCAGCTATTGAGTTTATACTTCATATATTGCTGATTATTATTCTTGTTATTTCAATTGTTTTAACATTTGTAGATTTTGCGGATATGATCTTTTGTATCTATGGACTGATTTTGACCGCGATAGTTATATTTACGGTTGATTTTATAATTTATAAACGCAAATGTGAGATATCGAGCTTGTTTTCGGCAAAATCATTCTATATAACCGTTTTGGTATCCGTTCTCGTCGGTTGCTTGATAATTTGCTCGGTTATAATGATTGGCAACGCAAAAAATAAATCTATTGATAATGATGATTCAAGAGCAATATCAGCGATAGAATACAATATTGAATCACAATATAACCTTGATTCTTTTGATCTGACAAGAATAAGCATATCAAGCTCGGAAAAGAAATATCAAATTTACGTTGTCGGTGTTTATATTAACGATAAAGGATATTATGAAGAATGGGATACCTCATACGATATAACAAACGAGGAATATGATATTCTTTATGAAGTAAATAACAGCAACACTGTTTACAATTCGTATGCAACAAGTAGTCACCCCACGATATATACGGACTTTTCGGCAGAAGCATATTTAATATTGAATAAAAAAACAACTGTGCGGTAACCGAACATAGTGCTACTATAGGAGGAACGGCACCGTCTGCAAAAATATACTATAAGACAAACTCAAACACAACAACTGCTGACCATACAGGAATGATTAAAGGCGAATGTGATAGCGGAACCGATTATACAACTTTAAATTTTATTACAGCCATAATCGATGAAACTATTGGTGGTCTGTCCGCCGAGCAATTAAATTCTCTGTATGGAATTACACAGAGATAACGACAGGAGGTTTTATTTATGCAAAAAAGCAATTATTTGAGAATTATTTTCAAAAAAATTTTGTTGCTATTTTCCTTTGAGTTAGTTTTAATGTTACTTGGTTTTGTTCATAATACGGATTTCTTTCTAAATCTTATTTTTGTGACAGGTATTGTAGTCCTCTTTTCAACCTTGCTGGTTTTTTTAAATAGAAAAGAGAAACAAGGTCGGTGGATAGGCACAATTGCTTTGGTAATTCTGATACCTCTCTTTGCGATCTTCTTTAGATGGATAAATCTTGAAGTGTTGGATATAAAAAACGACTATATTGAAGATATTTTTGAGCCTTCGTTGCACGTGATTATCCTTATCTGTTTCTTGCTGATCGATGTTTTGGTAAATATTTTTAATACCTTGAAAATTAAAGAAAACGGAGGGCTTAACGGAAATAGATATATCAGAATAATAATAAAAAATCTATCCTTTACAGCTTCATATTTGTTGATATCTTTCCTTTTTTCGTATTTGGTTTATGAAAAAGTTATCCATGAAGATTATCTGTTCGGCTTCTTTGCGATAATGGTATGCATATATACCCCCGCGTATTTCATCGTAAAAGGGAACGACTATGACACCCCGTGGAGATACATCGGAATTGGAGTCATCATTTCAGCAATTTTAAACGCAATAGTTCACTTGGCTTTAATTATGGAGTTTGGAGATAGTTGGGATGGTATAGAGTTTTATATTCTAGCTTGGGTTGCTATGTCGTTCTTTGGTTTTCTTTTCCTGTTGGATTGCTGTGTCAGTGCTATTCACACATTCAAAGAAAAAAGAAAAAAAGCAGTTAAGTTGAGAAGCCCTTCGGAAAATGACTTCCCCCACGAGGTTCAGGCTGACTGAATTTATCTACCCACGGACAGAGGATAAAATCCTCTGTCCGTTTTTATGCTCAAAGCATAAATTTTAAAAAAGTATTAAATAAATATTATAATGTTGACTTTATTTGTAAAACGTGGTACAATAGGATATATTAATATGCATTTAAGGAGGAAATAGATATGGCAGAAGATAAAAAGACGGTTGGAGGCAAGTATCTTGAGTATAAGGGAAAGCCTCTTGTAAGACAAGGCGACACTATTTGCTATGGCGATATGGACGACAAATATATTCTCGTGCTTGAGATATTCTCATATAAAAAGAGCGCGGGAGGAACAGACGTGCCCGACGATATCTTTATTCAGGTGATCAATCCCAAGGATTCGACGGACATAAAGAAGCAGGGACAGAAGAAGGGACTTTACGACGCTCTTGATATCGGACTCGTATGGCTTGAGCGCGCCTTGATGTAAAAAACTTTTCGGAGGGATCTATGAAGACTGTCAGGCTGAAACGGATATTTTCGCTGTCGCTTGTATTCGCTATGCTGCTTGCGGGGGCGTCCTGCTCACGGAAGGGAGACGAGCCTCTCGGAGAGCCGAGTTCGCAAACGACTGCCGCCGAGGCGACCACCTCGGCAACCACCACCGCCGCGACTACGGCGGCAACCACCGTGCCGAAGCGCGATCCTGTGACTCTCGGTGTGATAGAGAACGGAAGGTGCGAATTTTCCGTGCTGTGTAATTTCAACAGCAGGACGACCAAGGCGGAGGCAGAGGAGCTTGTAAAGCGGCTCAAAAATGAGTGCCGCCTCGAGCTTACTCTTAAGGATATCAACACAGAGGCTAATCTTGCGGGTAAGACACTGATAGTCGGAGGAGGCACAGAGGCGGCGGACAAGGTCGTTGAAAGCCTCAAGGGCTATAACGATTTCGCGGTGTCTGTTGAGAAGGACAGCCTTATCCTTGCGGCAACCACCGACGTGGCGTATAACTACCTCTTTGATTACATTATAAATGAGTTCTTCTCAAAAACAAAAAACGGTAAGCTTGTGCTCACCGACGAGGATAGCATACTTTACAGCTCCTCGCAGCTTTACGGAAAGACCTATCCCGAGTATTGGAGGGAGATAAACGGAAAGTGTGAGCCCACCGCGATGCTCGAGCTCTTTGAGGATCACTACACCGTAGGCACACCCAATCTTCCTATGAAATACAGGCTTTACGTTCCCTTTGACTATGATCCCGCAAAGGAGTATCCATTTGTGCTCTTCCTTCACGGGGCGGGTCACCGCGGATACGACAACGCCGAAACGGTAAAGGGAATTGTCTATAATCTTTTCAACCATTCCGACCCGAAGGTCGATGATATGATCGTTCTTGTTCCTCAGTGTCCAAATGGATACCAGTGGGTAGATTATCCTTGGTCAAACGGCAACTACAGCACGAACGCGGTAGCCGAGTCTGCCGCGATGAAGACACTCCTGGAGCTTATCGGCAAGATAGACGGGGAATTTTCCATTGATGACTCACGCAGATACGTTTTCGGTCTTTCTATGGGCGGATACGGAACGTGGGATATTATAACGAGACATCCTGAGATGTTCACGGCGGCGGTCGCCCTTTGCGGCGGAGGAGATACCGCAAAAGCCGCTGTCAAGCTCAAGGATATGCCTATATGGGCATTCCACGCGGCTGACGACACGACGGTGTCGGTGGAGAATACCCGAGCTCTTGTGAAGGCAATAACCGACGCGGGCGGAACAAAGGTGAAATACACCGAGTACGCGGCGTCCTTGGGGTACGGTCACGGCATCGGAACGCTGACGGCAAGAGACGAGACTGTGTTCAGCTGGCTCTTTTCGCAAACTAAATAAATAATAAATAATAAATAATAATAAAATTACCGCTTTTTCGGTCGGAAATGATGACCGAAAAAGCGGTTCTTTTTTGTTTATAGCTTGGCGATACGGATCAGTTTTTGTCCTTTTCAAAAAGCTTCTTGAGCCTTTCCTCCTCGCCGCTCTCTGCGTCGGATCTGATGTGGTAGACGCGTACCTTTTCTTCCTCCGCCTCGTCGGAGTCCGAGACTATAGGCTTGGGCTTCGAGAATATGTCGAGCCCTGAGCGTCTTTCGCTCTTCTTCGCAAGGAAAATGAGCGCTGTGGATACAATATAGAGCGCCAGCGCAACCATCCAGGGGGCAACGAAAAGCTCGTGCTTTACGCTGACGGGGTAGAGCAGCAGCTTGTGGTAGAGATATACCGTGATCTCGGGAAGGAGCGAGAGTGGGATCGGCAATAATCCGAGTATCGCGAGGACAGCTCTGTTCGGGATAAGTGTGGTGTAAATATCCTTGATCTTTTTCCTCTCGGCGGCGCTTTTTTTGTCCGAGTGCGCAAGGACAGCCACCACCGCCGTCACAAGATAAATACCGAAGCCGATAAGCGAGAGGGCGGAAAGAATGATGATCACGGTAAAGACCGTCTTATAGAACAAGATTCCCTCCGCGGTCTCTTGCGTAGACGACGAAAAAAGGTAATATCTTGCGTTATCAAAGGAATTTTTCAAAAGCTCGAGAGCCGATATCGGGTCTCTTTTTTCTCCGTCAAGTGAAAAGCGTATCTTCGGAATAAGCATATAGACGGTAAGTATAAGGTATGAGAGAAGCGGGGCGGCGTATCTTGCGTATATCAGCCCTTTTCCCTTTGTTTTTTTCTTCATTATTTGCTCCGTTCAGGTTTATTTAAGCTCAAATCCGAGAGGCAGAAGCTCCGAAAGTGAGTAGACTTTGTAGTTGCATTCGAGGTCGGCGAGGACTATTTTGAAATCACCGTCGCAAAATTCGCTCATTACCTGTCTGCATACGCCGCAGGGAGGACAGATGCCGCAGTCCTTCGCTCCGCGCTTAGCGCCGACAACGGCTATCGCCGAAAAGGAGCGCTCTCCCTCACTGACCGCCTTGAAGAAGGCTGTTCTTTCGGCGCAGTTTGTGGGGGTGTAGGATGCCGACTCAATATTGCAGCCGCTGTATATCCTTCCGTCCTCGGTAAGGAGGGCAGCGCCCACAAGAAAATCCGAGTATGGCGCGTAGGCGCGCTCTCGTGCTTCCTTTGCCTTTTTTATAAGCTCCTCGTAGTTCATTTAGCCTCCTTGAATCTCAGTGGGATAGGGCTTCCGTCGCAGTTGTAGTCAATACCGAGAAGCTCCTTTGCACTCGCTCCGATATCGGCGAAGGTGTCGCGTATTCTCAGATCGTCGGGAAGGATATCCTTTGAATATACGATAAGGGGAACGTACTCCCTTGTGTGGTCGGTGGTAGCCATAAAGGCGGGGTCACAGCCGTGGTCGGCGGTTATGATCAGAAGATCCTCATCGCCCATTCCGGCGATGATCTCGGGAAGCATTGCGTCGAACTCATTCAGCGCTCTTGCGTACCCCTCGGGGTTACGGCGGTGACCGTATTTTGAGTCAAAATCAACGAGATTTACAAAGCAAAGGCCCTGAAAATCCTTCTTTGTCAGCTCAATAGAGAGCTCGATGCCCTCTTTATTAGAGTGGGTGTGGGTAGCTTCGGTGAATTTTCTGTCGGCAAAGATGTCTGATATCTTTCCAACCGAGATCGAATCGAGTCCAGCGTTGAATACCGCCTCGGGAAGAAGGAGAGCAGGGGGCTCGAGGGAGAAATCCCGCCTCTCGGGCAGACGTTCAAAATTCGGGTAAGTGCCGCCGAAAGGTCTGGCAATAACTCTTCCCACACTGTATTCGCCAACAAGCATTTTACGGGCGGTCTCACAGATAGAGTAGAGCTCCTCAAGCGGAACGATATCGACGTGCGCCGCTATCTGAAATACACTGTCGGCAGAGGTGTAGACTATAAGATCTCCGCTTTCAAGATGCTCTCTTCCGTAGTCGAGAATTACCTGAGTGCCCGAATATGGCAGATTGCAGAGTACGCCTCTGCCGCATTTTTTTGAAAAATCCGCTATAAGCTCGGGGGGGAATCCATTTTCAAAGGTCGGAAGAGGTCTGTCCGAGATGTGTCCCGCGATCTCCCAATGACCTATTGTGGTGTCCTTGCCCATTGACGCCTCGCGCATTTTTCCGTAAGCACCGCGAGGGTCGGATACCGTACCTAAAAATCCGAGTCCGTCGATGTTTCCAAGACCCAATGAGAGCAGATTGTCTATCTTCAAAAGTCCTGTTCTGTGAAGAGAGCCGAGGGTCGACGCCCCACTGTCTCCAAAGTCGTCGGCGTCGGGGGCTTCTCCCGCTCCGAGACTGTCAAGCACGAAAAGAAATATCCTTTTTTTCTTCATTTTTTACCTCATATAGACGTTGCAAGGTCAAGGGCAAGTGTCATCATATCGGTGAAGGAATTCTGTCTTTCCTCGGCAGAGAGAGCCTCGCCCGTAACAAGAGAGTCGGATACTGTGCAGATAGCGAGGGCATTTTTTGAGGCGCGTGCCGCGTTCAAATAAAGCGCGGCGGCTTCCATCTCCACCGCGAGAACTCCAAGCTTTCCCCAGGAGGTGCTTTCGTCGGAGAAATCGGCGTAAAAGGTATCGGAGGAGAGCAGATTTCCTACCTTATAGGAAAGCCCCATTTTTTCGGATATCTCCGCCGCCTTGCGCAGAAGCTCAAAGCTTGCGATGGGCGCGTAGCTTCCGTTGAGACGGTATTGAGACGCGAAGGAGGAATTCGTACAAGCGCCCATGCCGAGCACGATGTCACGAAGCCTCAGTGAAGGGGAGATAGCTCCCGCAGAGCCGATCCTTATTATATTGTCGACCTCGAAAAAGTTGAAAAGCTCATAGCTGTAAATACCCATAGATGGCATACCCATTCCGCTTGCCATTACCGAAACGGATTTTCCCTTGTAGTATCCCGTATAGCCCTTAACGCCTCTTACGTCGTTGAAGAGCTCGGCACTTGTGAGAAAGTTTTTTGCCACGAATTCCGATCTTTTGGGGTCTCCCGGCATAAGAACTGTTTTTGCTATCTTGTCGGGAGACGAGCAGATGTGCGGTGTTGGATAAGGCTTGTTTTCCATAATGCTGCTACCTTTCTTATATTACTGCCTGTCGTTATCGATAACGCCCTCCATATAGTAGGACGCCTCCATATCGGCAACGCAAAGTGAGAAAGCCAGAGGGAACATCTCAAGCGCCTTTCCCACCTGATTTGCGTCCTCAGGACCTGAAAAGCCCATATGATAGCGGATCGCAAAGGCTTCGTCGCGCGTGAGCTTCATATATCCCGAGATTATGTAGACCGATTTCTCGCCGTGACCGTAGGGGAGAGTATCGTCAATAGTGTAATAGGGAACAGACTCCCAGACACCGTTTTTCTTCACGTTGCGCATCTCGCTCTTATAGAAATTCACCTTGCAAAGGTCGTGAAGGAGCGCGACGATCGCGAGACTTTCCTCCGAGAAGTTAAAGCCGTACTTGTCACGGAAGCGGGGTCTTTTCGCAAAATCGCAGAGACATTCGTAAACGTTGAGGCTGTGCTCGAGCAGCCCACCCTCATACGCTCCGTGGAAGCGTGTACTTGCGGGAGCGGTGAAAAAATCGCTTTTGAGAAGATAATCAAGGAGCTTGTCGCTTCCTTCTCTCTTGATACAGGCGTTATAGATCTCAATAAATTTTTCTTTGTTTGTCATAAATAATTTATCCTCTCATACAATTTTTAAGGTGTGGAAATAATATTATCATTATTATTATCATTTTAACATAAAATAAAATATAAATCAACAGTAAAAAAAGTGTTTTTAAAAATAAAATTTATAAAAAGCAATGGGAGGTACTATGTTCAGAAAAAAAGAATGTGTAGCGATGCTGTTAGCGGGAGGGCAGGGGAGCAGACTAATGTCACTCACCTCAAAAACCGCAAAGCCAGCTGTAGGCTTTGGGGGGAAGTACAGAATAATTGATTTTACACTCTCCAACTGTGTTAATTCGGGCTTTGACACCGTGGGGGTGCTGACTCAATATCAGCCACTATTCCTGAACGATTACATCGGTAGCGGACTACCCTGGGATCTTGACAGAGAATTCGGAGGAGTGAAGATCCTTCCACCCTATCAGGGGAAGAAGCGAGCCGATTGGTATCGGGGAACGGCAAATGCCATATATCAGAATATGGAATTTATTGAAGGCTACGATCCCGAGTATGTGCTGATACTTTCGGGAGACCATATATATAAAATGGACTATTCAAAAATGCTTGAATATCACAAGGAGAAGGGGGCAGACTGTACGATCGCGGTCATAGACGTCCCTCTTTCCGAGGCGAGCAGATTTGGAATTATGAGCGTTGACGAGTCGGGGCGGATTTATAAATTTACCGAGAAGCCGAAGCAGCCCGACAGCACAAAGGCGTCGATGGGAATATATATCTTTTCAAAGGATAAGCTCTTCAGATATCTTACCGCCGATGCCGCGGACAAGGGGAGCTCAAACGATTTTGGAAAGAACATTATTCCCGCAATGCTGAAAAACGGTGAGAAAATGATAGCCTATCCATTCAGCGGATATTGGAAGGACGTGGGCACACTCGGCTCACTCTGGGAGGCGAATATGGATCTTCTTTCAGATCCATCTATCTTAGGTGACGAGAGCTGGAGGATCTATACTCGTCACAGCCCCTCAGCTCCGCAGTTTATTGGCGAGGGCGCAATACTCGAAAATTCCTCGGTTACCGAGGGCTGTGAGATATACGGCAGAGTTGAAAATTCTGTTCTCGGAGCGGGGGTCAAGGTGATGCGAGGTGCTCTTGTCAAGGACTCGGTGCTTTTCTCGGGAGTATTTGTCGACGAGGGCGCGCGGGTGAGCCGCGCTATAGTTGACTCGGATGCCCATATAGGGGAAAACAGCACTGTCGAGGGTGAGCGTGATAATATTGCCGTGGTTGAGTCGGGTTTCAGGGTTGAAGTCGGGAAAAATTTTCAGGATCTGAGGGAGGAGAGATAAAAATGACGGTTGCGGGACTTGTTTTTTCTAACGTATATGACGGTGCGCTCCCGGAGCTCACCGCAAGAAGAACTATGGCGGCTGTGCCATTCGGGGGTAGATACAGGCTCTTTGATTTTGCGCTTTCCAATATGGTAAACTCGGGTATATCGAGAGTCGGTGTGATAACACACAATAACTATCACTCACTGCTGGGACATATCGGAAACGGCAAGGATTGGGATATGTCAAGGCGCTCGGGGGGGATCAAGATACTTCCGCCCCTTGTGAGAGCCTATGAAAACGGCGGCGCGAATATTCTTCCCACCACAAGACTTGAGGCGCTTGAGGGGGTAATTGGATTTATTGCCTCGTCAGCCGAGGAAAATATACTTTTCTCAGATTGCGACACCGTCTGCAATATCGATCTTCGTGAGCTTTTTGAGGCGCACAGGAGAAGCGGGGCGGGCGCGACCGTTCTCATAAAGAAAATGACTATCAAGGAACGGCTGGGCTCGGGACAAAGATATTTCTGTGAGGTTGGAGAGGACGGATTTCTCACCGACGTATACGCCGCGGGGCGGGGAAGCTTTTCCGGCGATCTTCTCACCGATATCATAATTTTCAAGAAGGATTATCTTCTCTCGGAGCTCTCAAGGGCGATCTCCCACGGTGGCAGAGATTTTTACCGTGACGTGCTGGCGGTCTCTGTTGAAAACGGTCAGGTCTTTTCACACAGATTTGAGGGAACGCTTATGAGGATATCCTCGCTCGAGGATTATTTTGACCATTCGATGTCACTTCTTGAGAAAGAGGTGAGAGACAGCCTCTTTTGTAACTTGTCCCGTCCGATACTCACCAAGGTGAGAAATTCGCCGCCCACTGTCTACAAAGAGGGATCTTCGGTGAAAAATTCCTATATCGCAGACGGCTGTACCATAGAGGGCAGTGTCGAGAACTCGATAATCTTCAGAGGAGTGAAGATATCCCGCGGTGCATCGGTCAGAAACTGCGTCATAATGCAGGACTCGGTGATAGGCAGAAACGCCGAGCTTTGCTATGCAATATCCGATAAGGACGTGGCTGTGAGAGACGGAAGAAAGCTTTTTGGCTATAAAAGCGTTCCGCTATTTATGCCAAAGGGGGCAAATATCTGAGAACTGTCCTCTTCGCTCCTAAAAAATACTTGACCTTTTCGAAAAAAAGAGATATAATTAAGGAAATAGAAGAGGTGAAAAAATGGGACTTATAAAAACAGTAATAAAAAGACACACCAAGAGCAAAAATCCAAACAGCAAGAGATATCGCAGAGATATGGCAGAGCAGATCTGCGGACAGCATATAAAATACGTTACCGAGCGCATAGGCGACGTTGAGACTGTCATAGGCCGCAACGGCGGACTCAATATAAGAAACGATGAATTTATCGTCTACGCCTCCGCCGACATTATTTTCAGGTGTCCCGTTGACGATCTGGTGGCAAGTGAGCTTCTTTCAAAGGACGGTGTCGTGCTGTCGGGTCCCGACCTTGAGCACGGCGGCGTACATAGGTCGATAATCGCCTTTTACGTTTATTACAGAAAATAAAAAAGGTGGTATCCTTATGAGAAAGTATCTTCTCCCCGAAAAAGGGGAATTCTACAAGGCAAATCTTCACTGCCACACAACGATCTCGGACGGCAGACTGTCTCCCGAGGAGGTAAAAAAGGGCTATAAGGAGCAGGGATATTCTGTGGTAGCCTTTACAGATCACGAGGTGTTTATACCGCACCCCGAGCTTTGCGACGGTGAATTTCTTGCTCTCAACGGTTATGAGCTTGAGACGATCGAGCCTGTCCTTGACGTAAAGCACAGAAGGTGTACCCATCTCTGCTTTATTGCAAAAGACCCCGAGAAAAAGGATCAGGTCTGCTTTTCCAAGGATTACATATGGGGTAACGCAAAGAATTATCTTGACGTGATAAATTACGACAGAAGCGCACCCGACTATGAGAGGGTATATTCCCACGAGGGAATAAACGATTTGATCGCAAATGGTAAGAAGGCGGGATTTTTCGTTACCTATAATCATCCCAGATGGTCGCTTGAGACCGCTGAGGAGTATTGCGGATACAAGGGAATGGACGCTATGGAGATCCTTAACTACGGTTGCGCGGTTATGGGATACGACGATCACAATGAACAGGCGTATGACGAAATGCTGAGGTCGGGAAGCAGAATATTCTGTGTTGCCGCGGACGACAATCATAACAAAGCCCCTATGGACGACAAGCTCAGGGGAGACAGCTTCGGCGGATACGTTATGATAAAAGCGGATAAGCTCGAGTATAAGACTATCATAAGCGCTCTCGAAAGCGGAAGCTTTTACGCCTCCTCAGGACCTCAGATCAAGGAGCTTTACTATGAGGACGGAGCTATTTATATAAGCTGCTCCGAGGCTTTAAAGGTGGTTGCGAATTACGGTATGAGACGGGCGAGGGTCGTTGTTACCGATGACACTCCGATAACCGAGGCAAGCTTTTCTGTAGAAGCAGACTCGGGATACGTAAGACTTACGGTGATAGATAAAAACGGAAAATTCGCCCATACCCACGCTTACTTCGTTGATGATCTGAACAAATAAGTCGGCACTGCCAACGGCGGCGGAAGATGAAATTGTCGTTTTGTGTAATAGTTCGTTTGTTTTGTTCCTTTTATTTCAATGCTTTTTTTGTTACAATAATAAAAAACAAAAGGAGAGAACTATTATGATAACATCACAGGATATCAAAGCAGCCGCCAAAAGAATGGGCGCAGACATCGTCGGTATCGGCTCGATAGACCGCTGGAGCACAGCTCCTATTCAGATGGACCCCAAGCAGATCATGCCTAAGGCAAAATCAATTATAGCGCTAGGTTTCCGAGTCCTACGCGGATCACTCAGAGGCATCGAGGAGGGAACGTATTTTTCGAATTATTCGGCAATGGGTTACGGCGGAATTACATATCTCTATATGCCAATGACCGTTATCAATCTCAGTAAAATGATCGAGGATGCGGGTTATGAGGCAGTTCCTATGGGACATCAGAGTGATTGGAGAGCGATTGACAGCACAGGATATTTGCGCGAAAATTATTCAAGACCCGTTGCTCCCGGCAAGGCGGCACCCGACGTTATGGTAAGTATGCGTATAGCAGGCTTTCTTTGCGGACTTGGTGAGATAGGATACTCCAAGATGCTGCTTACTCCCGAATTCGGTCCTCGTGTACGAGTCGGTATCATTATAACCGAGCTGGAGCTTGAGCCGGACCCGATCATTGAACCCGGAACACTTTGCAACCGTTGTATGGCTTGTGTTCGCGAATGTCCGGGCGGATGTATTCCCGCTGACAGAACGATCAAGGCAAACGTAAACGGATACGAGCTTGAATGGGCAGATGTTGAAATGGATAAGTGTGATAAGGTATTCCAAGGCGCTACCGAATGCAAAGAGGGAGAGTACGGAGATTACATTTCAAAGCCGGGATATGAGGGCAAGTACGTACACTCGGAGATCTCACCCTTTGTACACGCTCCCAAGGCATTGTACAAAACAGGAAAGGCAATTTGTGGCGCGAAGGGATGTACTCGCGCGTGTATGATCAGCCTTGAAAAGCGAGGCGTTCTGAAGAACAAATTTGAAAATCCCTTCCGTACCGAAAAGCCTTGGAAGGTGGATTGGTCGCAGGAGGCTATTGAGGTTGATTACAAAGCACCCTATGAGGGACTCGATTCTCCAAATGCAAAGAAATTTAAGGATACTGATACTGACTGATCGAATATGATAAAATACAGTGTAGGATTTCAGTTATATGAAAATGGGGAAGAACCCTTTTCTCAAATTGTAAAAGCATATAAGGAGCGCATATCCGAGGTCTTTTTCCCGTGGCAGGATATTGCCACGGGTAGGAGTGCCCTTGCGACCCGTCACGGATATACCGATTGGTCGGCACAGGCAAGAACTGAAGAAGAGCTTCGTGCAATCAAGAATTTGGGAATAAAGCTTGACCTGCTTTTCAATGGAAACTGCTATGGCGAATATGCGATCTCGGAAAAGCTTGCTAATACCGTTGTTTCTGTTATTGAATATCTTGAACACATTAGTTGCGGTGTTGATATCATTACAACCGCGTCTCCCGCGATTGCGCATACGGTGAAAAAGCATTTTCCCCAAATTGAGGTGCGCGCATCGGTCAATATGCGAATCGGGACGGTGAAGGGGATGGAATATCTTGCCGATCTCTTCGATTCCTTCCACGTGCAGAGAGAATATAATCGAGATTTTGAGCATTTGAAAATGCTTAAGGATTGGGCGGATAAGGCGGGGAAAAAGCTGATAATGCTTGCAAACAGCGGCTGCTTTGTCAACTGCTCTGGACAGAGCTTTCACGATAATCTTGTAGCTCACGAGGCAGAGATCTGCGAGGTGAAAAATCTTGATGATTTTTTGCCGTATGTCTGTTGGCGCAGCTTGAAGAAAAAAGAAAATTGGCATATGCTTCTGGAAAATACCTGGGTGCGTCCCGAGGATATTCATTATTATGAGGGGATTTTTGATACGGTCAAGCTTGCCACAAGAATGCATTCGCTCCCCGGAATGGTGATCGACGCTTATGCCAGAGAGAGCTATGTCGGCAACACTCTCGATCTTTTTGAGCCGGGATTTGGCAGAGCCATCGCCCCATTTATAATCAGTAATCAGAATTTTCCGAAGGATTGGTTTACCAAAACCTCTTCTTGTGATAAATTATGTCATAAGTGCGGTTATTGCAAGGACGTGCTCTCTCAGGTGATTATCAACACAGAGGAAAATATATGATCATAAACAATCAATTTTTTGATGATCTCCGCATTTCGGATATATCGGGCTCTTCAGGTGTACGAGCTTATGGAAGGAAGGCGGATCATAGCAATCGCGGACGAAAGAACAATGGAATTCTGTATATTTGGAGCGGGGAGGCAAGGTTTTACGACGCTCAGAAAGAAAAAGTCGTTGCCAGCAACGGTGATATGGTATTTCTCCCCAAGCACAAAAAATACAAAATGGAATACACGGCTGAAAGCACCACTTTTGTTTTGGCGAATTTTGAATTACAGGATAAAAATAATGATGATATCTGTCTTTTTGAAGATATTACAATTCTGGCGAAGGATGATATGACCCAGCGCATCGCAAAAACAATGATGAGCTTCGAGCTTTGCTGTAGCCTCAGAACCATTGAAGCGACATTGAGAAAAAAAGAGCTGATGTACAGACTATTTGGCCTGATCTACAATTCAAAGCCGTATCTGTCACAAAGAAGTGATATTGATCTGAAGATCTTTGACGGTGTCCGTTTGTTAGAGCAAACTTATCTTGAAAATCTGCCAATTTCCAGATATGCCGAGGCATGTCACGTGAGCGTAAATACCTTTAGAAGCGTATTTCAAAAGCAATTTGGAGTATCTCCGCTCAAATACAGAAATCATCTGCGAATCGAGAGAGCAAAGGAGCTGCTGAGCGAGGGAGGCTTTACGGTAGCGGAGGTGGCATACGCCAGCGGGTTTGAAAACATAGGCTATTTTTGCAGATATTTTCGGCAGATCACGGGAGAATCCCCGAGTGAAACGAAAAGAAAAAAACAAAACAGTTGATTGCTATTAAATGCTCTCCTCGGTCATTAAAAGAGCTATATCATTAAATTTCAATATAAAACGGGGGCTGCCGCAAATGCAAATTTGCGACAGCCCCTGCTTTTTTTGTTATTTAGTGATAATCTCGGTTATAGCTGTTTCCGTAGCTGTTGTTGTATCTTCCGCCGTCTCCGCCATTGCCACCGTTTCCTCCGTTGCCGCCCTTACTTGCGTCAGCCTTCTTCTTGTTCTTTCCTATCTTTATGAAGAGAACGATCGCGATAACAAGAAGGATAACAGCGAAAACAATGGTGATTATGGTGCTTTCGTTCAGACGCTTCTCGAATACGTCGGGAATATCGTCAACCACGATAACAGCGGGGATGCCCGTCTGCTCGGTAAATTTCTGAAGCGCGGTGTCTACCGTTGTCGGATTCATTTCAAGATTTGATTTGTTGGTGAGGTGGGATTTAACCTGATTGTGGTTTTCGTCGCACTTGAAATTCGATTCAAGGTCGAGCGCCACGATCTCGTCGGTCATCTTCTCCATTACCGCCGCCAGATTTGAGCTGAGGGAATATTTATACGAGCTCTGATTTATATGAGTCTTCATATAGTTTCCGAATTTGGTATCGTTAGCGCCGAACATAGTATTTATATCGGTTGCGATATCGTCACCCACCCAGGCAATATAAGTGTAGAAATCCGATTCTTCATCTACGAGGAAGACGATCAGAAGATTGTCCTCATAAGCGGTAGATGAGCCGAACTCAGCGCTGTACTGCTCGTTGGCGTAATCCTGGAATGTGATCTCATCGTAATAAGACGAGCCGCCGCTTGTGATGTCGGCAAAAGCCGAGCCAAATGATGTGATTATGAGAGCTATCGAGAGAAATACGAGAATAATGGGAGCGAGGAGCATACCCATAAGACCGCCGAGGCAGCCGCCTCCGCCGTAATATCCTCCGAATCTGGGGCCCCAGCCCCAACCCCAGCCTCCGTGCATAGGGGGTCTGTGATATGGAGGTCTTCCACCGAAGCCTCCTCCGCGAGGTCCGCCGCCGAATCCGCCACCGAAGCCTCCTCCGCGCGAGCCACCGCCAAATCCACCGCCGCCTCTTGCGCCGCCACCAGGTCCTGGCATAATAATGTCCTCCTAAAATTTTAATTTTATATAAGCATTTTACCACATTGCGGTGATAAAATAAATTGGTTATTTTAAAGAATATATGAATAATGCGTTAAAGCGAGTTGAAGATCCCGATCAGCTCGGCGTACATATAGAGTGAGCCAAGGCAGACGAGGGGCGTATTCGTGGCTTTCGCCTCGCGTATAGCCTCTGTCAGCGCATCTTTCAGCGAGTCAAAGGGAAGGGCATCGACACCGGCTTCCCTCAGTACCTCTGCGTATTCCGCGGCGCTGAGAGATCTCGGGTTGTCGGGGGTCACGGTAAAGGCGTGGGAGGCTACAGTCGCAAGCTCTCCCGCGATAAATCGGTAATCCTTGTCCTTCATAACACCGCTGAGGACGAATACCTTGCCGTCTTTGAAATATTCCTTGATGCTTCTCACCGCCGCCGAGATGCCCTCGGGGTTGTGAGCGCCGTCATAGATGATAGGCGGCTCTTTTGAAAGCAGCTCAAAGCGGGCGTGCCAAACGGCGCGTGAAAGTCCTTCTTTAATATTCTCATCGTTTATTTTAAAGCCGTTTTCTTTCATTATATCAACAGCTGTCAGCAGATTTGCCGCGTTGAGAGGCTGATAGAGACCGAGAAGCTTTATTTTAAGCCCTTTGCGCTCACCAAAATCAAACTCAGTTCCCTCAAGGGTCGCCCTGACGTTTTTCAGTGCCGAGCGATCTGTGCGGTATATCGGAGAACCCTTTTCCTTTGCCACTGCCTCGATGACGGCATAGGCTGAGTCGTCGTCGCCCCCAAAGAGCACTGGCCGACCGTCCTTGATTATTCCCGCCTTTTCATAAGCTATCTTCTCAACGGTGTCTCCAAGGAACGCCGTGTGGTCGAGGGCAATGCCCGTTATGACCGAAAGGATCGGGGAGCGGATAATGTTGGTCGAGTCGAGACGTCCGCCCATACCCGCCTCAAGAATTACCACGTCAGCGCCCTTGCGCTTGAAATATTCAAAGCCGATAGCCGTTATAAGCTCGAACTCGGTGGGCTTCTCCTCCATTGCGTCGGCAATGTGTGAGACGTATTCGGTGATCTCTGCAAGATCATCGTCGGAGATCGGGCTTCCGTCAAAGCAGATCCGTTCATTGAAAAATCTTATATAAGGCGATGTGAAAAGCCCCGTCTTGTATCCCGCGCTGCGCAGAACCGAATCGAGCATCGAGCAGAACGAGCCCTTTCCGTTAGTACCCGCCACGTGTATAAATCGCAGTGAGTCCTGTGGGTTTCCAAGCCCTTCACAGAGCGCTCTTATGCGCTCAAGCCCCGGCTTACAAAAGCTCCAGCTTATCGAATGTATATATTCTATGGCTTCCTTTGCGTTCATAGTCTTTCCTTTCAGTCCTCAAGAATTGATTTGATCTGCCCACTGACAGTCTTGTTTTTCAGTATTATAAGCAGCAGTGTATATTCGAGAACTCCAACGATGGTGTAATTGAGGAGTCTCCAGAGCATAAGCTCGGGTATCGGCATATCGTACCACGCCGCGAGACCGAAGGTCTTTACCACCACAGAGCCGAGTATATGAGACAGCGAGACCGAAGGTATAAGGCGCAGCCAGAGAGGGCATTTCTTAAAGATAATAGAGCATATTCCGCTCACAGCGCCTACCGTTGCCGCGCCGAGGGTGATAATGGGGTTTATCGAGTAGCCGACAAGAACACAGCCGAGCAGGTCGGCGAGTACCCCAACTATAACACCCGCCAAAGGACCGAAAACAAATCCCGAGAGAATAATGGGCAGATTTTCGAAGCTGAAGCGAAGAATATCTCCCACGGGGATCTGCAGATATTTTCCGCAGACGATGCTGAGCGCCACAAAGATGGCGGAGCAGGCAAGTATCTTCAGATGCTTGTCCGCCTTGTTTTTTTTGACTGACATAAAAATAACCTCCTTTTTCCTGAGCTCATAGGCTTAAGGAGAAAGAAGGACACCGACCTTACGCCGTATGAAGCGGGATGCAGGATACAAACCGCAAGCGAAAGCTTTTCGTCTTGGCGGCAACTCCCCGTCCGTCAAGCACTTCACGCCTGTATCCTTACTCTTCTACACGAAATATTATTAAGAATTACTACTATATTATACCACAAAATGAGTGATTGTCAACATCAAGAAAAAAATTATCAAAAATATTATAAATATTATGAAAACCTATTGACATTTTTTCTCTTTTTTTGTTATAATAAAAATAACTAACCAAAAAGTGAAAGGGGAAGGTTAATGAAAAACACAAGAAAAACTATGATAAGACTGCTGTCACTCATTATGACGGCACTGATCCTTCTGCCCTTTATGTTTTCCTGTAAGGGAGATGAGAAGGGCGAAGAGCCCGCGGTGACCACAACGGTATCGAGCGGCGATGCTGTATCGACCACCACCTCGGATGGCGGCTCAGGACAGTTAACGACAACGGCAGAGATCAAGAGCTCTCTTACAACAAAGGATTGGGGCGGCATTGATTTCTCTATTGCGGGATATCACGATCCTTATAAAATAAGCGATCAGAATTATGAATTTGTCAGCAGCCGTGACGGATCAATGGTAAATGATGCGATATATCAGCGCAACAGTGTTATAAAAGAGGTCTACGGTATCAACGTAAAGTTCAAGGGCTATGAGAAAAACGCAAATGATATCGCAAACACACTCAGCTCGGGTGAGGATAAATGGGAGCTGATCGTTCAGAATATGCCCAAGATGAACACCTACGCGCAGATGGGCTACCTCACAAACCTTAACACCGCCGAGTACATTAATTTTGAACAGCCCTGCTGGAACAAGAATGTAAACGAGCAGCTTACAGTAAGTGAGAGGCTCTATTTCACCACGGGAGATATCCTTCTTTCGGACAAGGATGCTCTTTACGTTGTAAACTACAACAGAGATATGCTTGCGGCTGTTGATCCCAACGCGGATCTTGAGGCGCTTGTAAAGAGCGGAGATTGGACCCTTGAAAAGATGAAGGAATACTCCTATTTGATGACGGTTGCCGAGGGAGAGCAGAAGAGATACGGTCTCGCTATTGACGGTACTGAAACTCTCGGAGCACTCACACTTGCGGCGGACGTTCGCTTCTCGACCAATCTTCACGGTTATCTTATGGACAGCGCAACGAGCAACGACGCAGATGACAAATGGGATATTATTGCTGAAATGATCTTCAATTCGGTCAAAAAGGGCAGCTGCTATGTTACCGAAAAGGAAAGCTCTGTTGTATATCCCTTTATGATGTTCGAGCCTCAGAAGGCATTTATGCAAGTGAACACCCTTCTCAACTCGGGTTATACCATAGACGGTATGGACTTTAACTGCGGTGTTCTTCCTCTTCCTAAGGCAGACAAGGCACAGGAGAACTACCTCAACGTATTCAAATCGGATTGCTCGTATCTTGTAGCTATTCCCAAGGGAGCGAATTCCGACGGACTTGCGGGATACGGAACTCAGCTTCTCTGCGAGACCTCAACGATGTCAAGCTTCTTCGCTTACGCGGTCGCGAGAAGCGCGTTCTTCGGATCGGAGTACGCACCCAAGTGTGTGGAGATGTTCTCTTACATTATGGATAACTACGTATATGATTTCGGATTTTACTGTAGTCTCGGAACGTACAGAGATACACTTAGAAATATTATGCCATATGAGTCAAACGTTTACGATAGACTTATGGGTCATAGCTCATATGTAGCTCAAAATAATCAGGAGCTTGACAGGATCAACTCGAATTATGCTAAATAATTATATATAATATTAGGGGCTGAAAATCAGCTCCTTTTTTATGTAACCTCTTGAAATGAGAGAGAAAATGTGATAGAATAGGTGACAAGGAAAATGCATTGAGCATAAGAATCAGGAGGAGTAAATGATATACGAAACAACTGTACTTTCGGAAAAATATCCCGACTGTACCCTCACGTCCTACGTTTGTGACATCAACGAGGAGCTTAAGATCGGTCCGAGAAGGGCTGTGATAGTCTGCCCCGGCGGCGGATACGTTTTTCTGTCTGAAAGAGAGGCAGAGCCGATAGTGAGAAGCTATTTCGGAGCGGGTATGAACGTTTACCTCCTTCGCTATTCGATAAAAGAAAAGGCGGCTGACTTTGCTCCGCTCATAGAGTCGGCGCTTGCCGTCAAATACGTAAGAGAACACGCAGCCGAGCACAATACCGATCCCGAAAAGATATTTATCTGCGGATTTTCCGCGGGCGGTCACCTTGCGGCATCCTGCGGTATACTCTGGAATTCCGCTCCCGTCCGTGCCGCTCTCGGGATCGACGAGGGAAAAGCACCCGAGGGTATAAACCGACCCGACGGAATGATCCTTTCATATCCCGTTATCACGGGAGGCAAGTTCAGACACGTGACGTCGATCAACAAGGTCTGCGGAAAGGACGATCCCACCGAGGAGGAGAGAGATGTATTTTCACTTGAAAAGCGAGTAGACCCCACAGCTCCCCCCGCCTTTATATGGCACACCGTCAGCGATAGCTCTGTTCCCGTAGAGAATTCGCTTATGCTTATGAATTCTTACGTCAAGGCTAAAGTTCCCTTTGAGGCGCATATCTATCCAAACGGACCTCACGGACTCGCACTCGCAAACGAGGAGACCTGCTGTCTCAAGGAAAAACTGATCGTCAAGCAGGTTCAGAGCTGGATGCCGCTCTCAATAGAATGGATGAAAACAGTATAAGATACATAATTAGCACTCTTCTTACAAGAGTGCTAATTTTAACTTTGCGTTCATAAAATAATGTTTAAATGTTCATATAAAAGGTGTAATATTGTATCGTGAGATAGCGAAGTGCTCTCTCGAGTGCTAAAATACAATAGAACAGGAGGAACGTTTATGAATTTCCGTAAATGTACGCAAAAAAGTCTTGAAGCTCTTGAAGCCGCAAGCGGAGCGGCATCGAGCAGATCAAATCAAAAAATAGAGCAGACGCATCTTGCTTATGCTTTGCTCGAGGATGAAGACGGATTGATTTTCGGTCTTCTTAAAAATATGGGTATCGACGCGGCGGCAATGAGATCCGACTGCGACGGTCTGCTCGCAAAGCTGCCGAAGGTGTCGGGAAACGCTGAAAATTATATGTCTCAGGGACTCGACAAGGCTCTTTCGGAGGCGGAAAGCGCCGCTGCCTCGATGAAGGACGAATACGTATCTGTAGAGCATCTTTTCCTCGGACTTCTTAGAAAGTCGGAGCGGGAGCTTGGCGAAATATTCAGGAGATATTCCGTGAAGGAAAAGGAATTCCTCGAGGCGCTGAAGAAGGTCAGGGGAAACCGAAAGGTTACCGATCAGAATCCCGAGGGAACTTACGATGTTCTTACAAAATACGGAACAGACCTTGTGGAGCTTGCGAGGGCGCAGAAGCTCGATCCCGTTATCGGTCGCGATGACGAGATCAGAAACGTAATAAGAATTCTTTCGAGAAAGACGAAAAATAATCCCTGCCTTATCGGTGAACCGGGTGTTGGTAAAACGGCGATCGCCGAGGGACTCGCCCTCAGAATAGTCCACGGTGACGTCCCCGAAAATCTGCGTGACAGAAGCATATTCTCCCTCGATATGGGAGCTCTCGTTGCGGGAGCGAAATACAGAGGCGAGTTTGAGGAGAGGCTTAAGGCAGTTCTTGAGGAGATAAGGTCAAGCGAGGGAAGGATAATCCTCTTTATAGACGAGCTTCACACAATAGTGGGCGCGGGTAAGACCGAGGGGGCTATGGATGCGGGAAATCTGCTCAAGCCTATGCTCGCGAGGGGAGAGCTCCATTGTATCGGCGCTACTACCCTCAACGAATACAGAAAATATATCGAGACCGACGCGGCACTTGAGCGAAGATTTCAGCCCGTCACCGTTCCCGAACCCACCCTTGAGGACACCATAGCTATCCTGAGAGGACTCAAGGAGAGATACGAGGTCTTCCACGGAGTCAAGATACACGACGGGGCGTTGATCAGCGCGGCGACTCTTTCGAACAGGTATATAACCGACCGTTTTCTCCCCGACAAGGCTATAGACCTTGTGGACGAGGCGTGTGCCCTCATAAAGACCGAAATGAACTCGATGCCCACCGAAATGGACGAGATCGCGAGACATATTATGCAGCTTGAGATCGAGGAGGCGGCGCTGAAGAAGGAGAAGGATAAGCTTTCGGCGGAGAACCTCGAAAAGATAAGAGCCGAGCTTGCCGAGCGCCGAGCGGTCTTCAGTGAGATGAAGGCAAAGTGGGAGAATGAAAAACAGACAATAAGCAGGGTACAGCATCTCAGGGAGGAAATCGAGCGCACGGGGGCAGAGATCGAAAAGGCTCAGGGCGAATACGATCTTGAGAAGGCGGCGGAGCTGAGGTATGGAAAGCTTCCCGAGCTCAAGCGTCAGCTTGCCGAAGCGGAGTCGATAGCCGAAAGAGAAGAGAAAAATACCCTTCTTCGCAACGAGGTCACCTCGGAGGAGATAGGAGAGATCGTCTCAAGGTGGACACAGATCCCCGTTTCCAAGCTTATGGAGGGAGAGAGAGAAAAGCTCCTTTCTATGGAGGATATCCTCCACAAGCGAGTCATAGGACAGGACGAGGCGGTAAAGAAGGTAAGCGATGCCATACTCAGAAGCCGAGCGGGAATAAGAGATCTTCACAGACCTATAGGCTCGTTCCTCTTCCTCGGACCTACGGGTGTGGGTAAGACGGAGCTTGCCAAGACCCTCGCCACGGCGCTATTTGACAGCGAGAAGAATATGATCCGCATCGATATGAGCGAATATATGGAAAAATATTCGGTCAGCCGACTGATAGGAGCGCCTCCGGGATATGTTGGCTACGACGAGGGCGGTCAGCTTTCCGAGGCTGTAAGGCGTAAGCCCTATTCGGTAGTGCTTTTCGACGAGATCGAAAAGGCGCATCCCGACGTATTCAACGTGCTGCTTCAGGTCCTTGACGACGGCAGAATAACCGACAGCCACGGCAGGACGGTCGATTTTAAAAATACGATAATAATTATGACATCTAACCTTGGCTCGGATCTGATACTCGACGGGATCGGCGAGGACGGTGAGATAAGCGAGAGCGCACGCGACGGCGTGAGTCGTATGCTTCGCGCCTCCTTCCGCCCCGAATTCCTCAACAGGCTTGATGAGATAATCTTCTATAAGCCGCTGAGCGCCGAAAATATCAGAATGATCGTCGATCTGCTTGTAAAGGAGCTTGCGGCAAGAATGAAGGAGAAGCGGATAGAGCTCCGTGTAACTCCCGAGGCTATGGACTATATCGCGAAGGCGGGCTACGACCCGAGCTTCGGAGCGCGACCCCTGAGAAGATTTATTCAGACCAATCTTGAAACTATGGTAGCCAGAAGGATCATTGAGATCGATCCCGAACCCGATACCGTCTTTGAGATAGGTTTCGATGGGGAAAAGCTGAATATAAGATAATGAAAGAAGGGGCTGTCACATTTGGCAAGACCGAAAAAGTCCGAAAATAAATAAAAAATCCCGTTTGCGCACAAAAAACGCAAATGAGACAGTAATAGGTTGAATTTCTTCGAAATTCTTCATCTTTATGGACTTTTTCTACCGCCGTTTTCG
>SVSX01000014.1 GCA_015064085.1 Oscillospiraceae bacterium
TCCATCTTTATGGACTTTTTCTACCGCCGTTTTCGGGGCTCGACGTACGCTTGTACGCCTCACGCCCCGAAGAACGACGCTTCTTGCTCAAATCTGACTATCCCCTAACAGAGGCTGTCTCAAATTTACATTTGAGACAGCCCCTCTCTTTTTATGCTATCTGTGGGCTCAGTCGAGCTCACAGATATTCTTTCCGCCGTATGCCTCGGTCCAATCCCTTGAAAAGCGCTCTACGATCTCGTCCACAAAGGGATTTTTCAGCATCTTCGTATAAAACTCGGGGGGCGCTGTGACTGCGTGCGCTCCCGCAAGGAAGCACCTCATTATCTGATCGGTATTTCTGAAGCTTGCCACGAGCAGCTTTGTGCCGATCCCGTGGGTCGCGAAAAGCTCCGCTATGTCCGACACCACCTGCTCTCCGCTGCCAAAGGAGTCGCTTATGCGGTTGAAATAGGGCGCGACGTAGTCTGCTCCCACGTTCGCCGCCATTGCCGCCTGCTGAAGCGAAAAGATCACCGTTGCCGTGACCTTAAAGTCTTTCGACTTGAGTATCTTTATGGCTCTGATGCCCTCCTCCACGGCGGGGATCTTTACGTAGGTATTTTTGCCGAGGAGCGAAACTATCCTCTCTGCTTCCTTCACCATTCCCTCGCTGTCGGCGGCTGAGACCTGAACGTGGAGCTGCTTCTCTCCTATGATCTCGCGGATCTTAAGAAGAGTGGGAAAGAATTCGCTCTTCTCCCTCGAAATTATCGTGGGATTCGTGGTAACGCCCGTTATATCGTATATATCGTTATATCTTTTTATAACTTCAAGATCTGCAGTATCAAGTAATATTTCCACCATTTTACCTCTTTCTGTTTTTTATTTTTTTCGCTTGATATTTAGTTTTTTTGTGATATTTTTTACCTTGACCGATATATTTTATCACATTTTTTGAATTTTTTCAAGACGAAAATTTCATTATATTAAAAATATTTTAAGGAAATAGTGAAATAGCCCTTGAAATGTTTAACAGAATGTGGTATAATGTATGCAAACTTATTTTTTGGAGGAAGTATCATGAAAAAGATAATTTCGCTTGCGCTCCTGCTTGTGATGATAATCACTCTCTCGGCGTGCGGCAATTCATCAACAATGACTATGGGTACGGGCGGTACTGCCGGAACATACTACGGCTACGGCGGAATCCTCGGATCTCACATCAAGAACACCGCGGGTGTTACGGTAAACGTTGTTGCTACAGACGGCTCAAAGGCTAACATTCTCGGCATCAACTCGGGTAACTACCAGCTCGGCACTGTTCAGTCCGACGTTATGGCTTACGCTTGGAACGGCGCTCGCTCCTTCGAATCCGAGGGCGCTATCACCACCTTCCGCGTTATCGGCGGTCTCTACGCTGAGGCTGTTCAGCTCGTAACGATGAACCCCGACATCAAGTCGGTCGCAGACCTTGCGGGTAAAAAGGTATCTATCGGCGCTGCGGGCTCGGGCGTTTACTTCAACGCAATCGACGTTCTCACAGCCGCAGGTCTCAGTGAGGAGAGCATAGTTCCTCAGTATCAGTCATTCGCTGACTCGGCAGACGCGCTCAAGGACGGTAAGATCGACGCGGCATTCATAGTTGCAGGTCCTCCCACACCCGCGATCACCGAGCTCTTCACAACAAACACCGCATACCTCGTTCCCATTGACGGCGCGGTTGCAGACAGCCTTATGAGCTCCTGCCCCTACTACACAACTCACACTATTCCCGCAGGAACTTATACGGGACAGACCGCCGACATAAAGACGGTTACAGTTAAGGCAACACTTATCGTAAGCGCTTCGGCTTCCGAGGACACTGTTTACGAGATCACAAAGGCTATCTTCGATAACGTTGATGCTATCAAGTCTTCCCACGCCAAGGGCGCTGAGCTCTCTATAGAGAACGCAACCTCGGGTATGACCGCTCCCTTCCACGCAGGTGCTGCAAAGTACTTCGCTGAAAAGGGCGTTACAGTCGAGACTAAGTAATAAGGCTCGATATTCGGCTGCGGCGGAACACCGCCGCAGCCTTAATTTACCCTATCCTTCCAGAACCTAAGAAAGGAATTTACAATGGCACTCTTTAAGAAAAAAATACGGCAGTGAACGAAGAGCCAATGGATCTTGACGCCATTATGAAAAAGTATGACAAGGAATCCACCACCCGAATTTGGGAGGGAGTTCCGAAGATCATCGTTACCTCGATCCTTGCCCTCTTTTCGGTAATGTGCATATACGTTACCTTCTTTGCCACCTGGCTTGACGAGCTGAGGCTTACCACCTTTATGGCTTATATAATCTTTATCGGTTATATGGTCTTCCCCGCGAGAAAGGGAGTCCAGAAGCCAAACCATATGCCCTGGTATGACATCGTGCTTATGCTGCTCGGCTCGGGCTCATTCTTATATTTCGCCTTTAACGCGGGTGACATCGTCGCTCGCTACAATATAACTACCCTTGAGGTCATCATCGGTATTGTCGGTATCCTCTGCCTTGCGGAGCTCTGCCGCAGAAGCGTGGGACTTCCGATCATCATAGTCGCTGCGGTTCTCCTTATATACGCCCTTATTTTCGGACTTCACAACCCCAATTTCTTCGCGAGAATAACCGAGAGCGTACGTATCCTCTTCTATTCCAAGGAGGGCGTTCTTTCAACTCCCGTCAACGTGTGCTCCAAATATATAGTAATGTTCATTATCTTCGGTGCTTTCCTTGAAAGAACAGGCGTTGCCGATTTCTTCATCAAGATCGCGAACGCCCTTGTGGGTCGCTTCTCAGGCGGACCCGCAAAGGTTGCCGTTGTCGCCTCTGCCCTTGAGGGTATGGTGTCGGGCTCGTCGGTAGCAAACACCGTCGGCTCGGGCGCGGTTACTATCCCCCTTATGAAAAAGACGGGATACAAGGCTGAATTCGCCGCTGCCGCTGAGGCGTCCGCATCTACAGGCGGTCAAATAATGCCCCCCATTATGGGCGCTGCCGCTTTCCTTATGGCTGAGACAGTCGGCGTTGCCTATTCAAGTATTGTCGTCAGAGCTATACTCCCCGCCCTTCTCTATTTCGCGGGTGTATTCATCGCCGTTCACCTCGAGGCTAAGAAGGAGGGTCTCCGCGGTCTTACCAAGGAGGAGCTCCCGAGACTCAAGCCCCTTCTTAAGAAGACCTACCTGCTTCTCCCCCTTATCGTGCTTATCGCCCTGGTAGGCTCGAGCACTCGCTCGATCGCTTACGCGGCTGTTATCGCTATCGTTGTAGCTATCATCGTCAGCCTTTTCAACAAGGAGAGCAGAATTACCCCCAAGCGCCTTTGGGAGGCTCTTGCGGCGGGCGCTCAGGGAATGATAACAGTTGCCGTTGCCTGCGGTATCGCGGGTATCGTTGCGGGTGTTATCAGCGTAACGGGTCTCGCTTATATGCTCTTCAACGGAATAGTTTCTGTTGCGGGTAACCACCTTATCATTGCTCTCTTCCTCACGATGCTCTGCTGCATCGTCCTTGGAATGGGCGTTCCCACAACGGCTAACTACTGCATTATGGCGGCAACCTGCGCGCCTATCCTCGTCCAGATGGGTGTTCCGATGCTCGCCGCTCACTTCTTCGTATTCTATTTCGGTATAGTTGCCGACCTCACTCCCCCCGTTGCCCTCGCGGCTTACGCGGGCGCGGCTATCGGTCAGGCAAATCCGATGAAGACCGCCTTTACGGCAACCAAGCTGGCTATCGGCGCTTTCATCGTCCCTTACGTATTCGCCCTCAACCCCGCAATGCTCTTTATCGGAACGAACGGTGTCCTCGAGATACTCCTCATCGTCATCTCCTCCTTCGTCGGTATATTCGCGGTCTCGGCGGCGCTTGAAGGATATATTCTGACGAATATGCCCTGGTATCAGCGAATAATAAGTGTCGCGGGCGGACTTCTGCTTATCTACCCCGGAGTAGTCACAGACGTTATCGGTCTCTCGATCGTAGCCCTTGTGGTCATCCTTCAGATAATCACCAAGCAGAGAAGAAACAAAACTCTTGCAGCCTGACGGCTTCAATAATAACAAAACACAGCTCCCCTGTAGATCTACAGAGGAGCTGTTCGTTTTTAATTGCGTATCGTTTCCTTGAACACCTCAAGAAAGACCTCGACCGATCGCTTAACGCGCTTGTTTCTCGGCAGGTAGGCGTAGGTCTTTCGGCGTATATTACCCACACTCTTTAGTGAAACGTTATCCGAAAAGAGCCGACGCCAGGAAAAGGACGGCACAAAGGCAATGCCGAGTCCGCGCTCGATGTATTTTCTTATGTAAAAAGGGTCGTCTGTCTGTATCGCGATGTTCGGAGTAAATCCCGCCTCGTTACAGGTGCTGACGGTGATATTGTGTAGACTGCTTCCCGTTGCCATCGTGATGAATCTCTCACCCACAAGCTCCTCGGCTGACACAAGCTCCCGCTCTGCCAGAGGGTGATCTCGATTGACCGCGAGACAGATCTCCTCGTCAAGGAGCAGTATCCTGCTCTCGTATTCTATCGGACAGCTGTCGGATATGAGAATATCAAAGTCGTTCTCCCCCCCGCTCGTATGATTCATAACAAAGTTCACCTGAGGATAAAGCATTGTGAACCTCTCCACCGCGTCGGTCAGGGTACTTCGGTTGCAAAGGCAGGTTATCTTTATCTCACCGAAGATCTCTCCCTCTCTGTCGGTGAGAGCAGCTTTGGCGCTTTCAAGAAGCGACAGCGCCTCCGAGGCGGCGGAAAAGAATTTCTTTCCGTCGTCGTTGAGAAATATCTTGTTCGAGCGGTGCTCAAAAAGCTCACAGCCAAGCTCTCTCTCGAGCCTTTTGACCGATTGTGATATGTTCGAGGTGGGAACGAGATATTTCCTCGCTGTTTTTGAAAAATTCTGGCTCACCGCCGCGTCGCAAAAATATCTGAGCTGCAAAAGTTCCATAATCTCTCTCCTTATAGCTTTGTATCATTATTTTATCACCTCTTGCTTTAACTGTCAAGTGAAAGCAAGTGCATTTTATTTAATTATTTACATTAAGGATACGCAGTGATAAAATAAAGTATATATATTATTATCAAGGAGAATAAAAATGGCAGAATTATTGGAAATAATTATGATCGTCAGCTTCGGCGCTTCCTGGCCGCTGAACGTTATCAAATCCTACAAGGCGAGAACGACAAAGGGAAAAAGCCTCGGCTTTTTGCTTCTGATCTTTTTCGGATACATAGCGGGTATCACCTCCAAGCTGGTCAACGACACCTATATGGCTCAGATCGATCAGAAGTGGTACGTGCTCTTCTTCTATATTCTTAACTTCATTATGGTCGGAACAGACCTCCTGCTCTATATCAGAAACCGCAGACTTGACAAGGAAAGAGCCCGTGAGGTCTCGGCAAAGTAACCTCGGTATTTTATCTAAAAGGAGAATATATCTATCTCAAGGAGGAGAGCGCTACGTTGGAATTCATTGAGGAAAAGCTGCATTATTAATAATGGAAAAGCTTTGATACCCTTTCTTAACACCGTCGGGAGATTTGCCCGACGGTGTTTTTCTCTGCTAAGTTTTTTCGGAAAATACTGCCCTATTGTTGATTTTTCACCGCCGATATGCTATAATCCAATTAACGTATCTACAAGGAGGTGCTTTATGTTAAACGAAAAAGCGAAATGGATATGGATCTCTCCCACCTTCTCGCAAAACGAATACGTTGCCTTTGAGGGGAGCTACGAATATTCCCGAGGCAAGGCTATCCTCCGTATTGCCGCCGAGACCGACTATATCCTCTATGTAAATCACCGCCTCGTCTCCTTCGGACAGTTTGCGGGTTATCCCTTTGAGAAATATTATGACGAGATCGACCTCTCGGAATTCTCAAGAGAAGGAAGCAACACCCTCACCGTCACCGTACGCTACGAGGGAGTGAACTCCGCCACCCATATAGACGACGGCGGCGGACTTATCTTTTCCCTTGAGATCGACGGCGAGCTTGCCCTTGTGAGCGACGAAAATATACTTTGCGGCTATGACGGTCGCTATATCGCTGGTCAGACCCGACTTATCACCCCTCAGCTGGGGCTCACCTCGGGTATGAAAAGCGGTACTTACAAGGCAGACCGACAGTCGGTCGAGGTGAAAAAGACCAGAAATATAAAGAAACGCCCCGTAAAAAAGACAGTCCTCGGCGACTTTATCGAGGCACAGCCTATCTCCGAGGGAAGCCGCATATACGACCTCGGGCGCGAGGAGGCGGGATATCTCAAAATAAAGCTGAGATCCCCATCCCAGGCATCGGTGAAGGTGGTCTACGGTGAGCACCTTGCCGACAAAGAGGTGAGATATCTTATAGGAAAACGGGATTTTTCGGTGGACATCGAGGCAGACAGCGGCGAGGAGGAATTTATTCTGCTCTTCCTCAGAATTGCCGCAAGGTATCTTCAGGTCTATGCTCCCGATAAGACCGAGATACTCTCAATAGGTCTCCTTCCCTCGCGCTACCCACTCACCGAAAAGCCCTTTGCGCTCACGGGGCTTGACAAGGAAATCTATGACACCTCCATCAGGACTCTGCGTCTCTGTATGAACACTCATTACGAGGACTGCCCCTGGCGTGAGCAGGCGCTCTACGTTCTCGACTCGAGAAACCAGATGCTCTGTGGCTATTACGCCTTCGAGGAGACCGAATTTCAGCGTGAAAACCTGAAATTCATCGCGAAAGGAACACGTGAGGACGGCTTTCTCGAGCTTACCTACCCCGCGGTAAACACCCCCGCGATACCCTTGACGTCATTCTCGGCTTTATGAACAAGCTTTACAGCCGAATAGACGAAAACGGTCTTATCCCCGAGCTCGAGCCCCCCTTCTGGAATTTTTACGAGTGGACCGAGGGCAGCTCGGGAAAGTCAAGCTCTCCCTATCACCTTATCCTCAACGCCGCCTTTGTCTATTCCTGCGAGAGGCTCTCGGAGCTTTGCAGACTCGCAAACAGAAGCTTCGGACTTGACACAGCGCCGATCAAAAAGGCTATTAAAAAAGAATTTTTCAACCCCGAAAGGGGAATATTCACCCTTTCTCCGAACGGTAAGACAGCTTCTCAGCTTGGAAACGCCTTCGCGCTTCTGATCGGTCTTGGCGACGAGAGAACAAAGGAGGCGCTCAAATGCTCGGCGGAGCTGATCCCCGCCACCCTTTCTATGCTGCCCTTCATCTACGACGCCCTTCTTCTTTGCGACTGCTCCGCAAAGGATTTTATCCTTAGGGATATCCGCGAGAAATACGGCTATATGCTCCGCGAGGGCGCGACCACCTTCTGGGAGACCATCGAGGGCGAGTCTGCCTTCAGCCGCGCGGGAAGCCTCTGCCACGGTTGGAGCGCTATTCCGATCTATTACTATAATATTTTTCGGAACGGAAAATAAAAATTTTCATAAGACCTTGAAATCGCGGAAATAAGATGTTATAATAAAATCACATAAACCGAAGAAAGGACGCCTTTGACGGGCAAAGGCGACGGTAAAGAAAATGAAAACTGTTAAAGACAAATATCTTGTAGTAGGCGCTGACTTTGCGGGATACCCCCTCAAGGAGGCAGTTGTGGCTCACCTTAAGGAAAAGGGCTGGAAGATAACCGACCTTGGAGTTACCGCCGACAGCGACCCTGACGACACCGAAAATATGTTCCACAGAGTCGGTCTCCGCGTTGGAAGCCGCATTTCCGAGGGCGAGTTCGAGCGCGCTCTTCTCTTCTGCGGAACAGGTATGGGAATCCATATCGCCGCAAGTAAATGCCCCCACGTTCACGCGGGTGTTGTTGAAAGCGTTCCCGCCGCTCTCAGAGCTATCACGGGTAACGGCGTAAACGTTCTGGCTATGGGCGCGTTCTACGTTGCTCCCGCTATGGGCTGTGACATTGCCGACGCCTACCTCGGAGCTGACCTTGGCTCGGGCTACGAGTGGTGGAAGAATTTCTACGAGTTCCACAAGCTCGCTATCGACGAGCTCGAAGCCTTCGACTATGAGGAGTACAAAAAGAACGGCTTCAAGATGGAGCACCTCGGCGACTATCCTCTGAAGCTTGAAAAAAAGCCCGAAAACTAAAATAATAACACGAGAGGCTGTCTCAATTTGCATTTGAGACAGCCTCTTGTTGTTTAATTACATATCTCCGCCGAGAGGGATATTCAGATATTCTTCCGCGGTCTCTCCCGAGGAGCTGAGCAGCCAGAGCTTCATATACGCCGCAACGGGTGAGATATTGTATATCGGCGTTATTCCAAGCTCGTCGTAAAGCGTTGAGCTCTCATACTCAGGACCTTTTGCCACACCCGTGGCAAAAACACGGACTCCCTTCGCTCTCATCTTCTCATAAAAGCTTACGGCGGCGGGAGATTTCGTGTCAAGCGTACCCGAGTGATAGGTGTTCAGAAGCAGATATCTCACTCCCTCTCCCACCTCGGGATATACTATTCCGGGGTAAGGGGTCAGCATAAGGATACCCGCGCTCTCGGCGGTGAGTCCCGAGACTTCTATCGGCGCTCTTCCGTCCTTTTTCTCGGAAAATTCGGGATTCTTCACAAACTCAAAATCACCGTTGTATCTTCCGTACTCCCTATTCTTGACGCTCGACACCTGATCCGAGAAGGATCTTCCGCCGACAAGACGGGTCGCGCGGTGTATCTTCACCACCGAGGAGCGGTCGTCCATATACGGCACGAATGCCCCCCTGCCCTCTCGGTCCTCAATAAAGCGGACAGCGGCGTGGAGATTTTCAAGGGCGTTGCTCTTCTCGTTTTCTATAGGTCTGTTTGCCGACACGAGGCAGACGGGCGGCGTGTCGTTGCCTATGGCGTATCCAAGGGCGGCGGCGCTGTACTGCAGGGTGTCCGTTCCGTGGGTGACCACGATACCGTCGTAGCCAGAGGTGATATTTGCCTTCACCGCCTCGAGAAGCATTCTTATCTGCTCTCCCGTATTATTCTCGCTGAGCTCGGTATAGGGCTCGGAAACGTCGTAGTCAAAATCGATTCCGTATTTTTTCGAATACGCCTCAAGTATCTTATATGCCTTTCCCTTGTCGGCTGAAATGACTCCTCCCTCAAGGGTGCTTCCGATCGTTCCGCCCGTAAATATAAAAAGTATCTTCATCGGTTACCTCTGTTCCTTTACTGTTCGTCCTTTATAAGAATATCAAAAACGCAAGTGGGCTTGAAACGGTTCTTCAAGGGGCATACCCGACAAACCAGCTCCACCTCGGCGCTGAGAAGTGTCTCGATAACTCCCTCGCAATATCCTCTCACAAATTCGCAGATGTGGCGCTTATCCTTGATATCAACGATAAAGCACTCGCTTATGGTAAGCGTACCGTTAAAAGCTCCCGTCTCCTTAGTCTTTTCCTCCTGATGGCTTATTATTAGTTAGATTATAGCACACCCGAAGAAGATTGTCAATATTTGTCGGCTGATAAAAAACTCTTTATTTCGCGATTGACATACCCTCGGGGGTGTGGTATAATTAACCCGAAGACATTGCAAAATCTATAAAAAAGGACGTGAGTGTATGAAAAAAATTCTTGAGAAAAAAGGCTTTATATGCGATATGGACGGTGTTATCTATCACGGTAACAAGCTCCTTGACGGCGTGACCGAATTTGTGAATTGGCTGACCGAGAACGATAAGAAATTCGTTTTCCTCACCAACAGCCCCGAAAAGACACCCCAGGAGCTTTCTATGAAGCTGCAGCGTATGGGTCTTTCGGTATCCCCCGACCATTTCTACACGAGCGCTATGGCGACGGCAGAGTTCCTGCACTCGCAAATGCCCTCCTGCACAGCCTACGTTATCGGCGAGGCGGCTCTCGCGAAGGCGCTTTACGACCGGCAGATATATATGAACGACGTCAATCCCGACTACGTCGTGGTGGGAGAAACAAGGACCTACAGCTTTGAGAAGATCGAAAAGGCGATCGCCCTTATACGCGGCGGCGCGAAGCTCATAGGCACTAATCCCGACACCACAGGTCCTACCGAGCAGGGCATTATGCCCGCGACGGGTTCGCTTGTCGCGCCGATAGAGATCTCCACGGGCAAGAAGGCGTATTTTGTGGGCAAGCCCAACCCACTTATGCTCCGCCACGGACTCAGAATGCTTGGCTGTCACAGCGAGGAGATAGCCTTTATCGGTGACAGAATGGATACCGACATTATAGCGGGAATTGAGTCTAACGTAGACACGGTGCTCGTCCTCTCGGGCGTTACCTCGAGAGAAAACATCGACCTCTTCCCCTACCGACCGAAATACGTTCTCGGCGGCGTGGGCGATATTATAAAAGAGGCTGAATAAGGCTTACAATAAAAGAAGATCGCTTTTTTCCGTCGATATGGCGGAAGGAGCGGTCTTTTTTGATCGGAATATACCGTTCTTACTCGCTTCTTAGATCCCGATGTCCCGCATCGCCCCTCCTTCCGTCAGGTTCGGCTACGCAAACAATATTCAATTGTTTGCTCCGCTCATCGATGTTTTCGAAGAAAACTCGACGTCGCTTGAGGCAAGGATGAGTAGTCAAAAACGAACAAAAATGACACCTCATCCGTCAGCCGACAAGCGGCTGCCACCTTCCCCCACTGGGGAAGGCTATTTGTTGCTGTGGTTTCAAAATTTTGTTTTCGCATTATTGGCATAAGGTGGCGAACAAATAAAACTTATTCGAACCGCAAGTTACAAAAAAGCCTTCCCTTGTCAGGGAAGGGGGACCGCGTTAGCGGTGGATGAGTAGTCCGTAGCAAACAAAAAAGACACCTCATCCGTCAGCCGACAAGCGGCTGCCACCTTCCCCCGCTGGGGAAGGCTATTTGTTACTGAGCTTTCGATGTGAAATTGTTTGCTATTTGGCTTAGTGGCGAACGCATAAAAATATTCGAAACGTACGTTGTATTCAATGTAATACATCAAGGAGACTACGTCCCCTCACATTCGGTGTACGAAGAAACATCGCATCTCTACGCCTTTTGCGTTTTGAAAAAGTAAAAATTATAACCCAAAAGGGCAGCTCCGCGGAGCTGCCCTTGATTTTTTTATGAGTTCCTTCGCGGCGGCAATCTTTTGTAAATAAATTAAATGCTCTCCTTATTGACAAAACGCGAATAATATGGTACTATTGGTATGATTGAATGTTTTATGAAAGGCTACGTTATGATATACAACACTATTCTTGAAGCTATGGGCAATACCCCTATGATACGCCTTCAGCGTATGACGGGCGCGGAGGACGCCGAAATTCTCGTTAAATTCGAGGGTCTCAACGTCGGCGGCTCGATAAAGACCCGCACCGCCCATAATATGATACTCGACGCCGAAAAGAAGGGACTTATCAACAAGGACACCGTCATCGTTGAGCCCACAAGCGGAAATCAGGGTATCGGTCTCGCGCTTATCGGCGCTGTAAAGGGATACAAGGTAAAGATAATAATGCCCGACTCGGTCAGCGAGGAGAGACGAAAGCTGGTGTCGAACTACGGCGCTGAGGTCATTCTCGTTCACGACGCGGGAAATATCGGTCTCTGCATTGAGGAATGTCTCGCGCTGGCGCTTAAAATGCGCGACGAAGACCCGAACGTTTTCGTCCCTCAGCAGTTCGAGAACACCGCAAACCCCGAGATACAGCGAAAGGGTACGGGCGTTGAGATCCTACGTCAGGTCGACGGACCTATCCACGGATTCTGCTCGGGCATCGGCACGGGCGGCACTATAACGGGAATCGGCGAGACCCTGAAGGCGGAAAACCCCGATATGACGATCTGGGCGGTAGAGCCCGAGCACGCGGCGATCCTCTCGGGAGGCTCGATCGGCACACACGTGCAGATGGGAATCGGCGACGGTCTTATCCCCCCTATCCTCAACCGAGAGATCTACGACGACGTCTGCATAATCACCGACGAGGAGGCGCTGAACACCGCTAAGGATCTGGCGCGTCTTGAGGGTATTATGTGCGGAATCAGCAGCGGCACGAACGTCGCGGCGGCGATCAAGCTGGCAAAAAAGCTCGGAAAGGGCAAAACAGTGGTGACTGTCCTCCCCGACACCGCCGAGAGATATTTCTCCACCTCACTTTTTGATTAATAAAAAGCTGAACAAATATAGGAGTGAAGTTATGGCAACAATAAATATCGATCTCACAAAGGCAGTAAAGAAAATGAAGCCCATGCACGCCATGGGTCAGCCTCCTCTCGGTGGAAGAAGGGCCGAGATCTTCGGTAATTTCAAGTATCTTCAGGATTTTGGCGCTCCCTATTCCCGTCTCCACGACGTGGGCGGGGTCTACGGCGCTAACAGATATGTTGACGTTCCAAACATCTTCCGCGATTTCGACGCCGATGAGAACGATCCCGCCTCCTATGATTTTGAATTTACCGACAGACTCATAACCGCCCTCGTAAAGGCAGGTATCGAGCCCTATTACCGCCTCGGCGTTACGATAGAGAACCAATCGGCGATCAAGGCGTACAGAATATTCCCTCCCAAGGACTATGAAAAATGGGCGCGTATCTGTGAGCACATAATCGCCCACTATACAGAGGGCTGGGCAGACGGCTTCAATTACGACATCACCTATTGGGAGATCTGGAACGAACCCGATGACGGCTTCAGAGGCGAGGGCTACGTCTCCCAGATGTGGATCGGCACGAAGGAGGAATATTTCCGCCTCTACGACGTGACGGCAAAGCACCTGAAGGCGCGCTTCCCGAATATAAAGGTGGGCGGATACGCTTCCTGCGGCTTCAACGCCATACTCGGAGACGAAAAGGAGCTTGCGGAAAAGCCGCACTACCTCTATCAGCTTGAGTTCTTCCACTGCTTTATGAAATATATCAAGGAGCACAGCTCCCCCATCGACTTCTTCTCCTACCATTCCTACTCGAAGGTGGATAAGATAGTAAAATACGACGAGTGGCTTCACAATGCCCTTGTTGAATACGGATACGGCGACATCGAGGTCCACCTCAACGAATGGAATCCCGCCCACACCTCGAGAGGTACGGGTCTCCACGCAGCCGAGGTCACGGCGGTAATGCTCGCTATGCAGTGCGGTTATACCGATATGCTGATGTTCTACGATTCAAGGCTTATGGGAACCTCTTACGCGGGTCTTTTCGATCCTTTGACCTGCAAGCCCTTCCACGGCTACTACGCTATGGTCGCCTTCAATACCCTCTACTCCCTCGGGGAGCAGGTGGCGCTCGAGTGCGACACCGAGGGGCTTTACGCCGTCGCCGCAAGCGACGGAGACCGTCACGCCCTGCTGATCTCCAACGTCTCGGGAGAGAGAGTTGACCTCGACATCCTCGGAGTCGACCTTTCGGGCGCTCGCTGGCACGTTATCGACGACAAGCGCCTCCTTTCCTGGAGTCCCGCGGTGAAAAAGATCGAAAATAATTCGGTGGTTCTTGTGGAATTCTGAGTTTTTCCTTTATTTGATAAAAATTTTTTTAAAAATTTCTTGACACGCAACCGCTCTTGTGTTATAATACCCTTGATTTAGTATGAATAATATTTAGGCGTTGATGAAGAGAGTATCGCAAATCATCTGCTCAAAGAGAGCCGCGGACGGTGGGAGCGCGGCAACAGGTCTTGTGAGAAAAACACTTCGTAGCCTGCGGAAGAAAGCCTTTTTCGGTGATTAGAACCGCACGTTCATCTCGTAAAGATGTTTGAGAGGATCGCCTTGGCGGTCAATTTGGGTGGTATCGCGGAAGTTTACCTTTCGTCCCATTTGGGGACGAAAGGTTTTTTTGTTCCCTTCGTGAATTTGTTATCAATAATGATATAAAATATTACTACAATAAATTTTTGGAGGATCAAAGCAATGTTGAGAACACATAATTGTAATGAGCTTAGCATCGATCATATCGGTCAGAAGGTTACTCTGACAGGTTGGATCGAAACCGTCCGCGACCACGGCGGCGTCCTTTTCGTTGACCTTCGCGACCACTACGGCGTGACGCAGATCGTTTTTTCCGATGACTCTATGATCGCGGGTATGTCCAAGGAGACGGTCGTTCTGGTTGAGGGCAACGTAACAAAAAGAGCGGAGGAGACGGTAAACCCCAAGATCGCTACGGGTCTTATCGAGGTCCGCGCCGAGAAGATCGAGGTGCTCGGTCCTTGTCAGCTGGCTCTTCCCTTTGAGATCGACGCTTCTACCCTTACCCGTGAGGAGGTGCGCCTGAAATATCGCTACCTCGACCTCAGAAACCGCAAGATACACAACAATATCGTGCTCCGCTCGAAGATACTCAGCTACCTTCGCCGTCAGATGGAGGATCTGGGCTTCCTTGAGATCCAGACACCTATACTCACAGCTTCCTCTCCCGAGGGCGCTCGTGACTACCTCGTTCCCAGCCGTAAGCACAAGGGCAAGTTCTATGCTCTTCCCCAAGCGCCTCAGCAGTTCAAGCAGCTTCTTATGGCGTCGGGCTTCGACCGCTATTTCCAGATAGCTCCCTGCTTCCGTGACGAGGATGCCCGTCAGGACCGCTCACCGGGTGAATTCTATCAGCTCGACTTTGAGATGTCCTTCGCTACTCAGGAGGACGTGTTCGCTGTGGCTGAGACAGTCGTTTACAACACCTTCAAGGAGTTCTCGGACAAGGAGGTCTCGAAGCCTCCCTTCCGCCGTATCACCTTCGCCGACGCGATGCTCAAATACGGCTCGGATAAGCCCGACCTCAGAAATCCCCTTGAGATCAAGGATCTGACCGACTTCTTCGCAAAGCACGAATTCCTCAATATCAACGGCAGAACAGTTCCCTTCAAGAACAAGCTCGTCCGCGGTATCGTCGCTAACTACCTCGTCAAGAAGGACGGAGAGGGCGACGGCAAGAAGGCGTTCGAAAAGGCTATCGACGTATATTCCAGAAGCATCGGAATGAAGTTCGGATGCGGATATATCACCCTTGAGGACGGAGAGTTCAAGGGCCCCATCGCCAAGTTCCTCACCGAGGAGCAGAAGGCTGAGCTCTGTGAGCTTTGCGGCATCAAGAACGGCGACTCCCTCTTCTTCATAAGCGACAGCGCATCTGTCATCAACAAGCTCGCGGGCGAGATGAGGACCTGGATCGGCAACGAGCTCGGTCTTATCAGAAAGGATTCCTTCGAATTCTGCTTCATCGTCGACTTCCCCATGTACGAGCTCAATCCCGAAACAAACAAGATCGACTTTACTCACAACCCCTTCTCTATGCCTCAGGGCGGTATGGACGCGCTTCTCAACAAAGATCCCCTTGAGATCTTCGCTTATCAGTACGATATCGTCTGCAACGGCGTAGAGCTTTCCTCGGGAGCTGTCAGAAACCACAACCCCGAGATAATGAGAAAGGCGTTCGAGATCGCGGGCTACGGTGAGGAGGATCTTAAGGCTAAGTTCGGCGCTCTTTACACCGCCTTCGCTTACGGCGCGCCGCCTCACGCAGGTATGGCTCCCGGTGTTGACAGAATGATAATGCTCATCGCCGAGGAGGAGACTATCCGCGACGTTATCGCATTCCCGCTCAACGGAAACGCGCAGGATCTTATGATGGGAGCACCCGGTGAGGTCACCGAGCAGCAGCTCCGCGAGGTCCATATCAAGGTTAGAGACTGATCTTTGACATAACACTCACCCTAATGGATAAAGGAGTTTAATTTATGGATAGAGATACACTTAGAAGGCTTGAGCTCTTAAACCAGCTCAGCCTTACAGAAGCGCAAAAGGAGGATGTATTCTCCTTCTTCGCAGATAGAGACGAGGATCTTAAAGCCCTTGAGGCGATAGACACCGAAAACACCGAGAGAATGGTTCACGTTATGCCCATTATGACGGTGGTCCGCGAGGACGTGGTGTCTCAGCCCTTCGCGCGTGAGGATCTTCAGCGCGGCGCGCCCGAGACCGACGAGGGTTATTGGTGCGTTCCCCGCGTGGTAGAATAACAGGTCGGGAGGATATTATGATGAAGGCTTACACATATAAAGCAGATACGGCGGCAGAAAAAAGAATAGTCGCCGACGATATGATCCTGACAAAAGATATACCCACCACCGCAGGCTCTAAAATGCTTGAAGGGTATGTCAGCCTTTTCGAGGCTGAGGCGCTCACACGCCTCAAAAACGCGGGCTATTCCCTTTCGGGAAAGGCAGACGTAGGCGAGTTCGCTATCGACCTTCTCGGCGAGACCTCTGTACGCGGAGCTCTCTCCGTTGACGGAAAAATACTGAACCCCGCGGCAGAGATAGTCAGCTCGGGCGAGGCTATGGCAGCCCTCACACTCGACGTGAACGGCTCGGTTCGCCGCGCGGCGGCTCAGAGCGGTCTCATAAGCGTCAAGCCCACCTACGGCACTGTTTCAAGATACGGAACTATCCCCGCGGCGTGCTCGGGTGAAACGGTAAGCGTTATGGCAAAATGCCCCTCGGTATGCCGTGAGGTCCTCGGAGTGATCGCTGGTCACGACGATAAGGACGGCACGAGCCTTCCCGAGGAAAAATGCGCTCTCGTGAGCGCAGCCGCTCCCATTCGCCGCGTGGCTATCCTCACCGATATGGCAGAGGGAGCTGACGGCAGCGTGACCGAGAGGATCGATGCCCTTTCAAGGGCGCTTGAGGCTTCGGGAGTTACAGTTGAGAAAATAAGCTCAACTCTCATTTCCTCGGCTCGCGCCGCTTGGAATATCCTTATGAGCGCCGAGCTCTGCAACAACGTTTCCCGTTACGACGGAGTCAAGTACGGCTACCGTTCCGATAACTTCTCGGGTCTTGACGAGCTCTACACCAACAGCCGCACAGAGGCGTTCGGCGAGCTCCTTAAGACGGCTATCCTCTTCGGCTCTGACACACTTTCAACGGAAAATTATATGAAGGTCTACGACAAGTCGCTTCGCGTCCGCAGACTCATTTCGGAGGAGTTCACAAGAATGTTCGAGAGCTTCGACGCGGTGATGATGCCCGCTTGCTCCTCTATGAGTTACACAGAGGAAGCGGTCAAAGCAGACAAATACCTCTGCTTCAAGGAGAATTTCTACACCGCTCCCGCAAGTATCACGGGACTTCCCGCTGTGGTTACGGGCGGAGTACAGCTTGTAGGCAGAGCCTTCTCCGAGGCGGCGCTCCTCGACCTCGCTGAGCTTTCCGCAAAGGAGGGTAAATAATTATGAAATACGAAACAGTCATCGGTCTTGAGGTCCACGTTGAGCTCGCTACCGATTCAAAGATCTTCTGCTCCTGCTCGGCTCATTCCTACGGAGCAGACCCCAACTCTCACGTTTGTCCCGCCTGCTGCGGTATGCCGGGTATGCTCCCCGTTGTAAACAAGAGAGTAGTCGATTTCGGTATGAAGGCAGGTCTTATGCTTGACTGTCATATCAACCGCACCACCACCTTCGACAAGAAGAGCTATTACTATCCCGACCTTCCCGCGGCTTATCAGACTACTCAGTGGTTTGCGCCCGTGGCTGTGAACGGTCTTGTTGAGATAACCACCTCAAAGGGCAAGAAGAACGTCCGTATCAAGCAGATCCATATGGAGGAGGATGCGGGAAAGCTTGTCCACGATATAAGAGAGGACACCACACACGTTGACTTCAACAGAACCAGCGTTCCGCTGATCGAGATAGTCAGCCAGCCCGACCTTTCGAGCGCCGAGGAGGTAGAGGCTTACCTTGAGCGCCTTAAGACACTTCTCCGCTACGCGAGAGTCGCCGAGTGCGAGATGGCGCACGGAACTATGCGCTGTGACGTAAACCTTTCGGTTCGCCCCGAGGGCAGCGACAAGCTCGGCGTGAGAACCGAAATGAAGAATATGAACTCGGTAGAGGCTATCAAGCGCGCTATCGAATATGAGACCGCGAGACATATCGACGCTCTCGAGAACGGCACAGAGGAGCTCCGTCAGGAGACACGCCGTTGGGACGACATCAAGGGAAAGAGCTACGCTATGAGATCCAAGGAGACCGCGGGTGATTACCGCTATTTCCCCGATCCCAACGTAATGCCCGTGGTTATCGACGATACTTGGTTTGAGAGCATCAAGTCATCACTTCCCGAATTCCCCGAGGTCAAGCGCGCGCGCTATGCCGAGGAGTACGGTCTTTCCGAATACGACGCCGAGCAGCTCACAAAGAGCATTGCCCTCTGCGAGTGCTTTGAGGACGCCTTCTCTGTCTGCAAGAGCGCTAAGGACGCGGCTAACTGGATGATCTCCGAGGTGATGAGCATACTCAATGCCCGTCAGATGACCTACGATATGCTGAAGCTCAACGGAAAGGCTCTCGGAGAGCTGATCCTGCTTGTATCAGAGGGCAAGGTCGGACGCGCGAACGGAAAGAAGATACTCGGCGCGATGTTTGACGATCCCACCATCGCCCCTGCCGCTTACGCGGAGGAGAACGGTCTTATCGTTTCAAACGACACGGGACTTATCGAAAAGGTAGTTGCCGAGGTAGTCGCATCCGATCCCAAGGCTGTTGCCGACTACAAGGGCGGCAAGGAAAAGGCGCTTATGTCTCTCTTCGGAAGATGTATGAAGCAGCTCAAGGGCAACTGCGATCCTCAGATGCTGAGAACTATTCTCATAGATATTGTAAATAAGCAGTGATCCTACACCGAAGGACGGCTTTATAAGAATACGGCATATCTCGAAAGAGGTATGCCGTATTCTTCGTTTGTGTCCACAAATGCTGCGCTCCGCCTCCTTGTGTCATCCTGAGCGGAGGGCGAAGCATCGGGATCTACGAAATTGGAACAATATGCTCTTGCCCGAGCTCCTGCTTGATTATGCCTCGTCACCTACGTTTCGAACAATTTTATTCGTTCGCCACCTATACCAATATGAGGTTATCTATTTACATTCTCCCTCTTTTGTGATATAATATTCCTAATATATATGCGAGGTAATTATGGATAAAAAGTCAAGTCTGAAAATAAGTAAAAAATCTTTTATATCCTCGGTGCTGATACTGCTCTTGCTGATGATCTGCGCGGGAGTTCTCACTATCCTTATTCCTTCGGGCGAATTTCAAAGGACCGAGGTGGACGGTCGGGAGGCTATAATCCCCAACACCTTTACCTTTAAGGAGGGCGATCCCTACCCCGTCTGGCGGTGGTTCACTGCCCCCTTCGAGACCCTTGTGGGCGACGATGCCGTGACCGTCATCTCAATAATCCTCTTCATCTGCGTTGTCGGCGGCACATTTACCGTCCTCGACAAAAGCGGAATGCTGAGATTTATTATGACCGAGCTGGTAAAGCGCTTCGAACGCTCAAAATACACCCTTATGGCTGTGCTGATCCTCTTCTTTATGCTCTTCGGCTCGGTCTTCGGAATTTTTGAGGAGCTCGTTGCGCTCGTGCCTATCGTGATACTGCTCTCCTACGCCCTTGGCTGGGATTCCCTGACGGGGCTTGGAATGAGCGCCCTTGCGGCGGGCTTCGGATTTTCGGCGGCGACCCTCAATCCCTTTACTCTCGGTGTGGCTCAAGAGCTTGCGGGTATTCCTCCTTTCTCGGGAATTGCCTTCAGAGCGGCGGTATTTTGCGTCTGCTACGTCATTCTCTACCTTTTCGTTCGCTTTCACGCCAAAAGGGTGGAAAAAGATCCCTCCCGCTCACCCGTCTATATTGAGGACAAAGCCCAGCGTGAGCAGTATGCCGACACCTACGCCGCTGAAAAGCTCCACAACAGTGAGCATCTAAAAAAGACGGTCATCATCTTCGGCGCGTCCCTCGCAGCTATCATTCTTTACATAATCGCGGGATTTTTCTTCCCCGTTCTTTCGTCGGTCTCTCTCCCCGTGATGGGTATATTCTTCCTCGTCGGCGGACTCACCGCCGCGGCGGTGTCACATTACGGAGGCTCGATAGCAAAAGATTTCCTCTCGGGAGTGGGAGCTATCGCCCCGAGCGGACTTCTCATTATGATGGCAATGTCGGTCAAGCTGATAATCACAGAGGGCGGAATAATCGACACTATTCTTTTCTACCTTTCGGAAAAGGTCTCGGGAATGGGCAGATACGGCGCGGCGGTTATGATCTTCCTGCTTGTGCTTCTCCTCAATTTCTTCGTCAGCTCGGGCTCGGCAAAGGCTTTTCTGCTGATGCCTATAATCGCTCCACTCTCGGAGCTTGTGGGTCTTTCGGGACAGGTGGCTGTCCTTGCCTTCTGCTTTGGAGACGGCTTTACCAATATGCTCTATCCCACAAACGCTCTGCTTATAATCACACTCGGTCTCACCGTGGTAAGCTACCCCAAGTGGTTCAGGTGGACTATCCCGCTTCAGCTCCTTATGCTGGCAGTCAATATACTGCTTCTGCTTATTGCAATATTTATTGGTTTTTAGGAGGATAACTTATGATATATATTATTTTTTGTTTCGTAATTCCGATATTGTCCGATATTTTGGGTATTATTCTGAAAAGCTATTTAGCGGCTTCTCTTCCCCTTACAATATCGCTTCTCGTCCTTGCTCTGCTCCCGATACCGATCTTTGCGGCAAACATAATTGCCACATCGGTGTACACAAAACGGATTAAGGGTGAAAAGGTCGACAGCTTTCAAAGATATCTACTCGAGCACCGAGAAAAAGCAAAGTCCGAGTCACACAAGGGACTCTCTCAGCTGAAAAGGATACGCTACCTCACAAACGCGTATTCTGTTTTGCTGGTTCTCTGCGCCATCTCCGCCGCTGTCCTTTCCTCGGCTTTTATCGGTGCTACAGAATGCTTCCCCCTTCTCATATATCCATTTTTGATAATGTACGCGGTACAACGCAGGATCAAAAAGAGAGAAAAAGAGGAGGATAATTCCGATAATTTCGCAAAGCCGGAGGATTATCCAAATCTCCACGCGCTGGCAAAGAGAGCGGCATCGGCTGTCGGATGCGAAACCAAGGAGATCAGAATATTCTTTACCTCCTCCTTTAACGTATCGATCTCAAAAAACAAGAGCTACTACATTCTCTTTTTAGGCGCTATGGTATTGGATAACCTTACCGAGGAGGAGCTCTACAACACGTTGCTCCACGAATTTTCTCACGTTTCGGATAAATATAAGAAGATCAATAAGGAAAGAGATTATTACTGCTTCATCACCTCGATAGACGACATCCTCAACTTCGCATCAAAAATAGCCGCAAAGTTCTATCTCTTCAGTGACATCTTCCTTTTCATACGCTATACGGTATTCGATTACGCCACCACACTTATGATAGAAACAGACGCGGATGAGGCTATGGCAAAATACGGCGACCCGAAGATCGCCGCCTCAATGCTTATTAAGTTCAGCTATCATGACAGATTCCAATGGGAGGACGGCTCTTACGATTCAGAACCCTTATATGCCGACGAAGAGCCTCCCAAAAACAGCGTACGCAACGAGTCGATGAAGCTGAAAAAAGCTATGGAGGAAAAGTCGGAGCTCTGGAACGACCTTGCTTCAAGGGAGATACTTGCCAACAACTCCACACACCCCACCGTAAAAATGAGAATTTCCGCCCTGGGCATCGAGGAGATAAAAACCGTTCATTCGAGCAGCTCCGAGGCGTATCTTGACGAAAAAGAAAAAGCCCTTGATATGATCGACTCGATCATATATGACAGAATAAGTAAAAATTATGAGGAGATACGTCGGGATAACTATATAGAGCCTCTTGAGAGGATCACACAGTGGGAAGGCGAGGGCTCGCCCCTGCGTGGCGAAAGCTATGCCGATATAATAAGCGATCTCAGAGATCTCGGAAGATGCAAGGATGCTGAGGCGCTGTGCGACAGAGCAATAGCCGAGCTTCCCGCCGCCTCCGCTCACAGCGCGCACTTCTTCAAGGGCGCATTTCTCCTCCACAGGTACGACGCGAGCGGTATAGATCACGTCTATAAAGCCATTGAGGAGAATATGAACTACTGTGATGAAGGTCTTGATATGATCGGAAGCTTCTGCTGCATCACGGGAAGAGAAAAGGAGCTTGCCGAATACAGAGAAAAAGCGGTAGTCATCGCGCAGAAGAATTATGACGAGGACATCAACGCGAGTGAGCTTAACAAAAAGGACGACCTTCGCGGAGAGTCTCTTCCCGAGGGTATGCTCGAGGATATACTCGGTTATATAGCAACTATAGACGAGGGTATCATCGATAAAATATACCTTGTGAGAAAGACGATAAGCGAGAGCTTCTTCACCAGCGCCTTCGTTGTGGGATTTTCCTGCAAAGACGCCAAGAAGATACACAGCGTGATGCATAAGATCTTTCTTTACCTTGATGCTCACCCCTCGGGTTGGCAATTTTCTCTCTTCGAGCTTTCCGAGCATAAGGACATAGATTTTGAAAAGATTGAGGGAAGCCTTGTTTACACGGCTGATAAAAAAGAAGATTGACCTGATGTTCTGACGAGTATCTTGCTATCCCGTCAGCATACAAAAAGGGGCTGTCTCAAATACAAATTTGAGACAGCCCCTTTTGATATATCCGACTTATAAAATTTTTATGAGTTATATCTCTACCTCTTCAAATCCCTTTCCGTCAAATATGTATCTCGATTTAAAGCCCACCTCTCTGAGTATCTCCCTCGACTCATCAAAAAAGGTATCAAGATACCTCTTGTCGTGACAATCCGAGGTGATGACCGCGCCAAAGCCGCAGTTCCAAAACTCCTTCAGTATCTCGAGCTGAGGGTAGGGAGAGGTGCGGTAGCCCCTCGCCACAGCTCCCGTATTGACCTCAAAAAGCGGGATCTTGCCCTTGAGAGCGTGTACTGCCCCGAGGGCATAATCGAGATATTCCTTCGAGTCAACGTCGAGAAATCTTCTCTCTTCGATGTTTTTGGTAATAAGATCAAAATGACCTATTATATCAAATCTTCCATAGCTCGGAAGATCTGAGAGCATACTGTAGTATTCACGGGCAAATCTCATCGGGTCGCCGCCCGAGACCTCGTCAATAAAATCAAGTGTGCCTTTAAGATCTCTGTCAAAGCACCTCACTCCGTTCTCGGTTTTGAAGCAGTGGGCAGAGCCTATAACGTATTCGTATCCCTCCGCGGTGCAATCCGAAAGTATTTCGTACTCAATGCCGAGAAAGATGTCTATCACCCCTCTGTATGCCTCCTTGAGCCTAAGGATCTCTTTTTTATAGTCCTCGCTCCTGTCGACCTTGTTTCTTTCGGGATTTTGTCGGAAGGAGTGACCCGAAAAGCCAAGCGACCCAAATCCGCGGCTTATGGCTTCCTTTACCATTTCCTCGGGAGTGTCTCTTCCGTCACAGAAGGTAGAGTGTGTATGAAGATTCTGTTTGGTATTCATAACTTTCCTCACAATTTTTTCTTTAAAAGAATTATAACACCGACTCGCGGAAAAGTCAAGCAAATCCCTTGCATTTCCAACTCTTTTGTGCTATACTCAAGATATAAATAATTTGTGAGGTCAGAGCTATGATAAATGAAAAATATATTCTTGAAAGTAAAAATGATACCACCGATATGACGGCGGCGATCGAGGAAAAGCTAAGGGAGCACGGAGTCTGCATTCTCGGCAGCGGAGTTTTCTACGTAAACCGTGTCAATATGCCCGACGGCACGGCTATTATGGGTATGGGAAAGACAACTAAGGTAGTTCTCGACCCGTCGGCAGAGTCGGGCTATGCCATAAGGATCGGCTCTTTTTCGACGGTAAAGGACATCTTTGTCACGGGTAATGCCGATGAGCGGATCGAGCTGCCCGAGAGCGTCGGCGAGCGCCACGGTATCCTCTTTCTCGGAGATGCAACTCCCAAGGAGTGGCACGGTCAGCCCGAGAACTCTATAGTCACAAACTGCTTCATCACCGCCTTTACGGGGGGAGGTCTGACCTGCCTTGACACAGGCTACTATATCCGCTCCTCACTTACGGTATCCAACTGCCATATCCTGAACTGCGGCGCGGGTATCAATATCCCTCATTTCAGCGAGTACCACGAGTTCACAAACGTACTCGCCGCTGAAAATCTTTACGGCTGTATTAACAACGGCGGCAACAATGTCTTCACAAACTGCGGCTTCAACTCGAATGAGACGGCTTTTCTTATCGACAACTCAGAAGGTCAGTCTCCGAACGACTCCCACGGCTCGGTGATCGGCTGTACCTTCAACCACTCGGGAAACAACAAGGGTGTTGGAATAAAGATACTCGGAGCTAAGAACGGCTTCGTTTTCAGCGGTTGTCAGAGCTTCTACTCAAAGATAATTCTTGAGAATTCCCGCAATATCATCTTCAACAGCTTTAATTTCGGGAAAAAAACCGAGATCAGCATCAAGGGCGGGGCTCTCACCTGCTTCAGCGATTGCGCGTTTTTCGGTATGCCCACCGTGACGGTGGAGGACAACAGCGCTGTAAGGTTCAGAGGCTGCTTCAACACCGAGGGCGAGGAAATAGGAATATAAAAAATGGGCTGTGGGGACACCTACCGTAAAGCATTTTTTATCAATATCAAAAGGGACGAGGTTTTCTCGTCCCTTTTGCACACTTCCTTGCCTGCAAGGTATAATGTGTTATACTATGTTATACTATGTTTTATTTTTGGGTGGTAAAGGAGTGGTGTTTTTGCTTACGCAAAAGTGATGTTACTCACTTCGTTCGTAATGATGTTGCTCCCGATGGTCGCAATGATGTGATGTTTGCTCACTGTGCCGAAGGCACAACATCATTGCCGTAGGCTACATCATTAGGCGAAGCCGACATCACTTGCCCGTAAGGGCAAACATCGTTCGGCAGACCTGCTTTATCGCAGGTTGCCGTGACAGCCCCTTTTTCGTACTATCCTTTTCGGTATTTTTCGGGAGAGCAGCCCATCGACCTGTGAAATACCTGAATAAAGTAACTCGGACTCGAAAACCCGCTTTGTTCGGATATCTGACCTATCGTGAGATATTCCGACTCAAGAAGCTTCTTTGCCCTATCCAGCCTCAGCTCCCTCAGAAAGGAAATGGGGCTTTTACCGTAGGCTATCGAAAACTCACGCCTCAGATACGATGTGCTGATCCTCAGGCTTTCCGCGAGAGATGATATTGAAAAAAGCGGGTCGGAAAAGCACTGTAGCATTTTTTCTCTCGCGAGGACGATCTTTTTCGGGATATTTTTCTCCTGCTCTGACGCGCAAAGCTTCTCAAGCTGCGCGAGAAGCTCGTAAAATACCGACATACCCTCAAAGGATACCTGACTGTCCGCCCTTGAGCTCTCTATCAGCTTTTCGAAGAGAGACGGTATCTCTTTCGAATGTATCTTGATCGCCACGGGATTGCTAAATTTGATATCGTTATGAAGCTTGAAATGGATCGCAACCATTCTTGTCTCTTCGATTATCTCGGTCTCGTAGCTTATGCTTTTGGGCATAAAGGTTACGGTATCCTCGTCCGAGATAAATTCGCTTTCCGCCGTCTTAATGAGGACTTTGCCGTGATAACGGTAGGAAAGACTGTAAAAATCCCTCCCCTTGACCGATATTCTCTTTGTTGATTTTGATGTGGTATTAAAAGCAGACAGCTCAATGACCGCCGATCTTTCCATTTCATCACCCCCGAAAAGTATAACACATAAAAGCGCCTCTGTCAAGTTGCGAAAATATAAATTTATGTCGAATGTTGTTATTGACAAGAGCTCCGCTCGATTGTATAATGAACTCAACAATATTAAGGAGGAGTAAAATGAATACTCATAATTTTAAAGCAGCGGTGGAGGAAGCCGCAAAGAAGATCGGTATAGATATGATAGGCTTTGCCTCAAAGGCGAGATTTGAGGGCGTTGACGCTCAGCACAACCCCTTCTCGATCTTCCCCGAGGGAAAGACGGTGATCATGGTTGGTAAGCGCATCTGCCGCGGAGCGCTTCGCGGTGTTGAGGAGGGCACGAATTTCGGTGACTATGCCCTCTTCGGCAAGAATTGGCTCGAGGACGAGTTTCTCTCCCTTGCCTGCTACGACCTTGTGAATTTTATCGAGGATAACGGCTGGGAGGCGTGTCCAATATTCCCTAACCCCTCGGAGCTCGGACCTCAGGGTGTTTCGGTTGCGGAGGGTCGTCCCGCACCGAACGTATATCCCGATTTCGACTATGCGGCGGTTGCCTGCGGACTTGGCGAGATCGGTCTTAACGGTCTGTTCCTTTCTCCAAAATTCGGATCACGCCAGAGATTTCATATGATAATTACCGACGCCGAGATAGAGGAAACTCCTATCTTTGAGGGTCATATCTGCGACGGCTGCGGAAAGTGCGCCGAAAGCTGCCCCCTCTCGGCAATAGACCTTCAGCACAGATACGAAACAGAGATCTGCGGCAAAAAAATGGAGGTGGCGTTTATAGATTACAGCATCTGCGCAACCTGCAAGAACGGTGCTTGTAAGAACCGTTTCTCGCCCACCGCGAGACCCGACCGTGTTGCCGCTCTTTGCAACAGGTCCTGCCTCTGCCATCTCGAGGAGAGCAATGCTCTTCAGAACAAATTTGAGAACTCATTCCGTCAGAGAGAGGAATGGTCGGTAGGTGAGCGCCGCTCGGCTGATCAGCGCAACACCGAAGCGGCAAACGTGCTTGGCGGAAGCTTTTCCAAGGACGGAAACAGGGGGAACAGATAATGAAGCTGACGTCTCAGATGATAAAGGACAAGGCGGCTGAGCTGGGTATCGACTGTGTTGCCATAGGCAATATAGAACGCTTCAAGGATGCCCCCAAGCTTATGTCACCAAGCACCTACTTCCCGGGCGCTAAGTCGGTGATAGCCGTGGCGATGCGTATTCCGAGAGGTACTTACCGCGGAATCGAGGAGGGTACGCATTGGCACAACTATACCTTTTACTCATATAACAAGCTGAACTCGCTGTTCAGACCCCGTCTTTCCTATGAGCTTGCCTGCTTCATAGAGGATCACGGCTGGGAGGCGGTTTGCCATTACCCCGCCGTTCCCGAGGGAAACGGAACGACAAAAGAGCCCCTCCGAGACGGTATCCCCCCCGACGTCGTCTGCAGTGTCAGACTGATCGCCGCAGGCTGCGGTCTTGGCGAGATAGGCTTCTCGAAGGTCTTCCTCACCAAAAAATTCGGACCTCGTGTCCGCCTTGGTCTGATCTTTACCGACTGTGAGCTCGAGCCCGATCCTATCCTCGATACGGGAGATATCTGTATTCACTGCGGCGCTTGCGCGAGAGAATGTCCCGGAAACGCTATCCCCTCGGTGAAGGATAAGAACAAGAGACTCACGGTAAGCTACGGCGAGAAGGACGTCTGGTACGGTGACGTAAGAATGGGAAGATGTACACTCTCTCATCACGGAATGAACAACGAGTGCTCTCCTTTCCTGAAAAAAGAGTTCCCCAATATGGCATTTGACGTTCGCAACAGCGAAATGACCGAGGAAGAGGCGTATATCCTCTCCTACACTATGGCAAAGGGAACTTGGGGAAGAAAGCCCGAGGACAATAGTGTCATCGGCTATTACGATTACATACTGACCCATACGGGATACTTTGCTATCTGTGGCGCGAAGGGCTGTATCCGCGCCTGTATGAACGCCCTTGAAAAGGCTGACAAAATAGAAAACAAGTTCCACAATCCCTTCTACTACAAGAAGAGCTGGACCCTTTCCAATAATCCCGAAAAGGTATCCGAGGGAGTAAACCCCTACAGAGAGGAATACCTCGACGAGAGATACCCGGGAATAAGAGAAAACGAATACGTTAAAACGGGTGATGACCCCGAAGAAAACTAAAACGTGATAAAATAACACATAAGGCGGTCTCAGCTTTCATTGAGACCGCCTGTTTTAAAGATATTCTTTTTCGGTCTTGCCAAATGTGACAAGCCCGGGCGCAGTCAGATTTGAGAAAGAAGCGCCGTTCTTCGGGGCGTGAGGCGTACAAATGTACGTCGAGCCCCGAAAACGGCGGTAGAAAAAGTCCATAAAGATGAAGAATTTCGAAGAAATTCGTCCTATTACTGTTTCATTTGCGTTTTTATGCGTAAACGGGATTTTTTTATTTATTTTCGGACTTTTTCGGTCTTTCCGAATATGACAAGCCCGATCACATTTCACAGCACTCGGTGACGCACTCCTTGATAAGCTCGATATCCTCACGGCATATCTCCTCATCAAAGTCGCAAAATTCATTGTCGCTGATATCGTTACCCGTGAGTATCGCGTACCACAATAGCCCAAGCGCATATCTTCCGATACCAAGACTCGCGTGAAAGGTATCTCTGTGTATCTCGGTGATCCCCGACTCAACAAGCTTCTCAAAAAGCTCTCCCGAGGGGATCAGCAAATCGGCGTCCACCGCCTTTGCCGCAAGAGCATACGCCTCGCTCAGATCCTCAAACATCTCACCTCGGCGGGAATAGCCCATTCTTTCGCAAAGCCTCTGACTTCCGTCCTCATACGCCCAGGTCTCGTGGATCACGATCTTCGCCTTCGGTGAGCATCGCCTTACGTATTCTGTGAGTCTGTCAAGATATGGCTGATAATTTTTATAATCTGTCGACTCCGGGCTCGCCTGCTGAAGGGTCACCACATCCCACTCTCTTGAGAGAAGCGCCTCGGAAAGGGATACGAAAAAGCCAGTACTCACTCCGTTCATTTCGAGTGAATAGATCTTCTCCCCGCTGAGCATATTTCTGTAATGCCTTGCCAAAGAGCATCCTCCTATGTAAAGATTAAATACGTTTACCTTTTCCCCATCGGCTCTTGCTATGCCGTGTATATAACGCTGAGCATCCTGCGAAAAGCTGTTTCCAATTGATAAAACGTTCATTTTTATTCTCCCTTACCGTTTTTTTCATTGTAACATATTTATAGATTTATTTCAACCGTTTTTATTGACTTTTTAAAAAATATATGTTATCCTAAACCCAAAGGAAGATCAAAGGAGCTTTTTTTATGAAAGCATATATTTTTCAACCCCCGTATTCAAGAGATACCTCCCTTTCCGAGGAGTATTTTAACTATAAGCTCGACCTTCTCGACAAGTGCCGAGAGGACGCCGATATTATCGTTCTTCCAGAGTACAGCGACGTTCCCTGCGCTACCTCCACTCTCGAGGAAACACTTTATTATCACGATAAATATATAGATATCCTTCTCGAGCGTTGCTCAGAGACGGCAAAGCGCTGCTCGGCGATACTCTGCGTCAATGCCCTCAGCCTTGAGGAGAGCGGATACCGCAACACCACCTACATTTACGGAAGAGACGGCGCTCTGCTCGGAAAGTATTTCAAAAAGCATCTCCCTCCCCTGGAGCTGGAGACCCTCGCCCTTGACAGTGACTACACCTTCGAGCCCTCCTCTCCCTATATCCTCGAGATAGAGGGGCTCAGATACGCCTTTCTCACCTGCTATGACTTTTATTTCTACGAGGCATTCCCGAACATCGCGAAGCAGGACGTCGACATAATCGTCGGCTGCTCACTCCAGAGAAGCGACACCCACTCGGCTATAGAGATAATGTGCCGTTTTCTGGCTTATAACACCAACGCCTACGTGCTCCGCTCGTCGGTCAGCTTCGCTGAGGACTCGGAGATCTGCGGCGCGAGTATGGCGGTCGACCCCTTTGGAAACGTTCTTGAAAATATGAAGGGGCGGTTTGGTATGTTCTGCGTGGAATTCGACCCACGAAAAAAGCATCTCAAGCCCGCGGGCTTCGGAAATCCCGACGCTCCTCACCACAAGTATATAGAGTACGGAAGAAAGCCCTGGCAGTACCGCAACGGCGGTGCGTCGGTGGTCCGCTTTGATGAAAATATGCCCTACCCACGTCTCTGCGCTCACAGGGGCTTTTCCACAGTCGCCCCCGAAAACACTCTGCCCGCCCTCGGCGCGGCAGTTGCGCTCGGAGCTGAGGAGATCGAGTTCGACGTCTGGTCGACCTCCGACAGAGTCCTTGTCTCCTGCCACGACAGCACCCTTGACAGAGTCTCAAACGGCACGGGAAAGATCTACGACCACACCTACGAGGAGCTTCTCGCCCTTGATTTCGGCGCTAAGCACGACGAGCGCTTCGGCGGTCTTAAGATCACCACCTTCGAGGAGATCCTCCGCAAATTTTCGGGAAGAGTCATTATGAACATTCACGTAAAGATCTGGGACAGAAAAAAAGATGACCTTATGATCCCCGAGATCGTTTCCCTCGTTCGCAAATACGACGCCGAAAAGCACTGCTACTTTATGACCACAAACGATGAGGTCATACGCTATCTGAAGAGCTACGCTCCCGATATCCCCTGCTGTGTCGGCTGGGACGGAAATAAGGACAAGATGTCTATGGTCGACCGCGCGGTGGCTCTCGGAGCTTACAAGATACAGCTCTTCAAGCCCTATTTCGACGAAAATACCGTGAAGGCTGCCCACGAGCACGGAATACTCTGCAACGTCTTCTGGGCGGACGACCCCGACGAGGCAAGAAAATATCTTGAAATGGGCATCGACACTATACTCACAAACGACTTTCTGGCGATAAAGAACGCCACCGAAAATACAATCAAAAAGATCAAGGAGAAAAGAAAATGAAAGACGTTAAAAAGCTTGACATTGTCGTTCCCGCCGAGCTTGACTGGGACTGGCACACACCCGACGAGATAGTCGCCGAGCTTACCGAGCAGCACGAAAACTACGGCATTGATCGGTTCATCCTCTATTTCCCTTCAAAGGGGTTTGAATGTTCCGCACCGCCGACTCCCGAATACGTAGAGTATTACGCCAAAAATTTCAACGAGGTCAAGAGAAGAGTTGAGCCCCTCGGCATAGACCTTGGCTGGTGGTTCTGTCTCTCGGTTGGAATAGGTCACAGCGACAGCTTCACGGGACTGACCTCCTCGGACGGAAGAGTATCCTATCAGAACAATTGCCCCCTTGATCCCGCCTTTGAGGAATATATCTATGACTTCACGGAAAGATTCACGAGAATCGCAAGACCCTCCTTCATATTTATGGAGGACGATATGACGATATACCGCCATACGAGAGACGACGGCTGCTTCTGTAAATTCCATCTCGAGGAATTTGCGAAACGTATGGGAAGATATTATACCCCCGAGGAGCTTGTTTCAACCTTCGCGACACGTACTCCCGAGGCACTGGCGCTCCAGAGAGAATGGCGTAAGCTTTCGGAATACGCCCTCGTGGTCTTGTCAGAAAACATAAGACGCGCAGTGGATTCTGTAGATCCCGATATTCCGATAGGCTCAATGCAACAGGGCTGCTGTCATGAGGACGGAGACTGCACCTATGCTGTAGCAAAGGCACTTGCGGGAGACAGACACAGACCCTTCTCGAGACTTTTCGGCGCGATCTATGAAGGCGTTCCCGCGGAAAAGATACCGAGAGCCCTCTTCCACCCCATATATTCGAGACAGCACATCACCGAGGATTTTGAGTATTTCTTCGAAACGGACAGCTTCCCCCACACTCGGTTCTTTACCTCGGGTAAGGAAATGCAGGCAATGCTGTCGGGTGTATATTCCGCAGGCTATGACGGCTCTACCCTTCAAACTCAGCAGTGCCTTGACTACGCTAACGAGGACACCACCTACGGATACTCCTTCGCAAAGGAGCGACCCCGTCACGAGGCTATCCACAAGATCGCGAAGCGGTGTGAGCTTAAGGGCGTTGAGATAACCTTCGATCCCTTCTATAACACGGTTGAATTGCACAACAAGCACCCGTTTTGGACTCAGTCGGTAAGCTTTTTCGGCATTCCCTTCACCACTCTTGAGTCAAGCGTCGCCTTCTGGGACTACCGCCCCGCCAAGTACTATCCTCACGACCAGGTAATGAAATACCTCTCAAAGACTCTCTTCCTTGACAGCGAAGCGGCTAAGGCGCTTTGTGAACGCGGTTACGGTAAATACCTCGGCGCAGAGATCGGCGAATGTCTTCTGAACGGACCTGAGACCCGCGATATCTGCGCAAGAGAAATAATCTGCGATGGCTTCGCTCCCGACAGCAAGGGCAGAAATATGGCGATGCCCTATCTCGCCTTTATAGGTCCGAGCAAGCCCTTTGCGGTGATACCTACCGACGAAAAAACAGAGATTATGACCGAATATTATAACTTCAAGCGCGAATTCACCGCCAACGCTATGACACGCTTCAAAAATGAGCTCGGAGGCACAATAGTTATAATGGGTATGACCATTGAGAAAAACTACTCTCAGTCTCTGCTCAACTACAGACGCCAGAAGCTCTTCCACCAGATCATTACCGAGGCTTGCGACGAATTCGTTCTCGTAAAGGACCAGCCCCGTATCTTCACCTTTATGAACGAACCGAGAGAGGCAACCGACGACTTCATAGGTGCGCTGACCTTGCTTAACCTCAGCAGTGACAACTGCGAGTCTCTCACCCTCCGCCTACCCGAAAAGTGGAAGGCTTACAAGGAGATTCTTTCGATGGATGATGACGGCAATTGGACTCCCGCATCCTTCGAGGTTACCGAGGACGGCATTAAGTTAAACGAGACAGCCGAATTTATGAGAGCGACATATCTCCTCTTCAAGTAAAATAAACAAACAGAAATATCGGACAGACCCGAGCCAAGGCTCAGCGGTCTGTCCGATCGCTTTATTTATATTCAAAGCATCTCAGAATTTTCTGTATTTTCCTTTATTGTACCGTTTGTAGATCACGGTAGCCATAATGATATTGGATATCATCATCAAGGTCCAGGAAACGGTATAGCAGAACATAAGACCTCTGAAGGACTCAATATGAGGATATACAATATTCATCCAGAACACCCTGAATCCGAGAACGAAGACGACCGAGTTCGTCGTGGAAAGCAAGGAATAGCCAAAGGTCTGAATAAACTGACCGAGAACTCCGTTTATCGCGGCTATAAAATAGAACTGAATGATGTGCTCCATACTAACAAGCGCATATTCAATCGCGGTGGGGTCATCGGGTATGATAAAACCAAGCCAGAAGCGTCCTGTTCGGTAGAAGAACGTTCCAAACACAAGACCAAAGGCGAAGGATATCCAAAGGCAATGGAAAAAGCACTTTTTCACTCTCTCTCGATTACGCGCGCCAAGGTTCTGTCCCACAAAAACTCCCGTCGAGGCAGCAAATGAGGAATGTATCGAACCCGAGAGAGACTGCATAGTATTCGAAGCGCCGACTCCGGCTGTTGCCGATACTCCGTAGCTGTTGACGGCTGACGAGATCTGAAGATTTGCCAGAGGAAAAAGCATATTATAAAGGGCAATAGGTCCGCCAAGGCTGAATATCTGTTTGACGGCGTTATTGTTCCAGCGTATGCCCTTTATACTGAAGGATATAAGTCCTTTCATTTTTGAAAGGTGAATAACAACACAGATCGCTCCCACAAGGTTTGAGACCGCGGTTGCGATCGCAACCGCCGCTACTTTCTGCTCAAGACAAAGACAGAGGATAACGTTGAGAAGTGCGTTCAGAACACCGCTTATCACCATATAGTAAAGAGGACGCTGTGTATCACCGTTAGCCCTTATTATCGCCGCTCCAAAATTATATATCAGGCTCGTGGGCGCGAACAGAAGATATATGCGAAGGTAGGTAAGCGCTCCGCCGTAGCACTCCTCGGGACAGTTTATAATATTGAGGAAGAACGGCGCTACCACTATGCTCATCAATATCGTGATTCCACCAAAGATCACGGCAAGCAGCATTGAGGTATCTATCGTCCTTTTCAGCTTATCCCTCTCGCCCGAGCCTATAAATCTTGCCACAAGCACCTTTATTCCACTGGAAAACCCAACGAAGGAGTTGAGCAGAAGCGCGGTTATCGGACTTGTTGCGCCAACAGCCGCAACTGCCGTTGAGTCTGCCATATTTCCAAGCACCACCATATCGACCGCGTGGAACATCGACTGCAGAAAGGTACTGATAATAACGGGGATCGTATATATTATTATTTGAGGAATGATCGAGCCTTTTGTTGCGTCGACCTTTTTTGTAATCGTCATATTTTCACCTTTTCAAAAATTCTTCAGTCTACCGCCGCTCCCTTGCGGACAAGCATTGTCCGAAGCTCCGCGGTGTCTATTTTGTGAAAATCCGTTCGGTGGCTCTTTGCTATAGCCGCGGCAGCCCCCGCCGCCTCACCGAGACAGGCGCATATCGGCATTATTCGCACTGCCGAATGTGCCTCGTGAGTCGCAGAAAGGCATCTGCCCGCCACAAGCAGGTTGTCGACCTCCTTCGGGAGCAGAGAGCGGTAGGGTATTCTGTAATACTCACCGTCATTGAATCTGTAGCGATACGTTCCCTCGCCCGACGGGTTGTGGATGTCTATCATATAGTTTCCGAGGGCAACAGTGTCCTCAAAGGCTGTCTGCGCCTTCATTTCGTCGGCTGTAAGCAGATGAACTCCGAGAAGCTTTCGGCTCTCGCGTATTCCTATCTCCTGCGCTATCGAGATCAGTCTGCTGTTTTTGCAGGACTCGGAATTTTTCCTGAGAAAATTATACATTTCAAGGACCTGACGTCTCGCCTCTATCTCGGCTACGCTCAGCGCTCTCGAATCAAGGGGAGAAAGCTTTATGACCCTTGTGGTATTGAGGTGAAGTATGCCGTCTCCAAGCCCCGTGAAGGTGAGGATATTCTCTCTCGGATTGCGGATATTTCCCTTCTCCTTCTCTGCCTTGTATTTCTCCTGCAAAGCCTCCTTTTCCTTGGCGAAAAGCTCAAGGTCGACTCCCGAGAGTCTGAAGCAGGTAGTCATCGGCTGGGAGAGTCCGTCGCTTTCACGTCCGAGCTGAAATGCGCAGCCCGACATTGCCATAAGCTCTCCGTCGCCCGATGCGTCAATGAAATAATCGGCTTCAAGCTCCTCGGCAGCTCCGCCTCTTTCGGCAACCCTTATCTTTTTTATCTTTCTTCCGTCGGTCTCAGCGCCAATGAGCATCGTGTGGAAGAGTATCTCCACACCCGCCTCGGTCGCCATTTCGTCGAGCATTATCTTGAATATCTCGGGGGAGAGTCCGTATTCCTCGACTCCTCCCATTTCCTCGTGGCGGCGACGCATCTCGGTGAATATACCGTCGCTGAGAAGCCTTCTCGTTCCGTCCTCTTTTTTTATGTAATATTTCATAAAGGGATATACGGCGCTGTTTGACATCGCGCCACCAAGGCAGCCGCACTTTTCAATAAGAAGCACCTTGACTCCCTCTCTCGCGGCGCTGACAGCCGCGGCAACGCCCGACAGTCCTCCGCCAACAACAATAAGATCGTATTTTTCCATATGAACCTCCTTGCTTTTATGGTTCAATTATACCACCCTTTCCCCTCTTTTGCTTTATCTTTTAATCGCAAAACCTATCCAAAGGATACATCTTTTTTCAAAAACCCCTTGAAACAGCTAAAAATGTGTGATAAAATAGATAATATAAATTGATCTTCAAAGGAAAAATAAATGTACAGCAATCTATACGATCTCATCCTTGCTCTCGAGCACGGCACAAAGCTCCATATCGGAGTGATATTCTTTGGATACGGGCGCAGTGAACGGCTTATGCTTCCAAGCTCAGCCGTCACCCACACCTCGCCCTTTTGCCGCTACAGAAAAGACACACTTCTGCTTATTAAAAGCTGCTCGGAATGCAAAAGACGGGCGCTTGACAAGGCGGTACGACTGGCGCGTCCTTACGGAGGATACTGCGTAGGAGGCGTTTACGAGTATCTTCACCCTGTTATGGTGGACGGAAAAGCCGTGGCTGTGATATTTGTCGGAAATATGCTCCGAGGTGAAAGAGGGATCTCCGCTGTCTCCTCATACTGTGACAACCCCCGTGAGATGCTTGAAAGTATGGATCAGCTCACGAGCGACGAGGAATGTGAGAGGATCGCCTCGGTCATCGACAGCTATATAAGAATGATACTCGAGCTCTGCCCCGACGAGGCCCTCAAGCCCGACACCCCCGCCGTCATAAAAGACATCGTGAGCTACGTCGAGGGAAACCTCGCGGTAAATATTGGGCTATCCTCACTTGCCGAGATCTTTCACTACAACGAGAAATATCTTGGAAGGTTATTTAAAAGCGTTATGGGCAAAAGCCTGAGTCTTTATATCTGCGAGAGGCGGATCGAGGAGGCGGCAAGGCTGCTCAGGAAGACCGACCTCAGCGTGACCGAGATATCCCTTCGAACGGGATTTGGCAACGTCACCTATTTCAACCGCAGATTTCTTCAGCTTATGGGTGTCACACCTACACGCTACAGAACCCAGAATTCACAGAAAAAGGAGTAATTATGAAGCCTCAAAAGCTGTATCCCGCATTTAAAAATTATATATGGGGAGGAGAGCGACTCAAGGAGGAATACCGAAAGGTGACCGATCTCTCCCCCTGCGCCGAAAGCTGGGAGCTCTCGTTCCACAAGGACGGCGAGTGCAGACTCTCGGACGGAAGAAAACTCTCCGAGGCGGTGGGAGAAAAAGAGCTTGGCGTGAACCCCTCAAAGTTCCCCGACTTTCCCCTGCTTATAAAATATATTGACGCGAAAAGCGACCTGTCGATACAGGTACACCCCACCGACGCCTACGCCGCCTCCCACGAGGGTGGCTTCGGCAAGACCGAGATGTGGTACGTGGTCGATGCCGACGAGGGCGCGGGAATATATCTCGGCTTTAAGCGTGAGATAAGCAAGGAGGAGTTCAGAGCCGCTATCGAGCAAAATACCCTTTGTGAGCTTCTGAATTTCATAGAGGTCAGAAGTGGCGACTGCTTCTTTATCCCTGCGGGAACTATCCACGCCATCGGCAAGGGCTGTCTCATCTATGAGATACAGCAGAACAGCAACCTGACCTACCGTGTTTTCGACTACGGAAGACGCGACGCTCAAGGAAAGCTCCGTGAGCTCCACGTGGAAAAGGCTCTTGACGTTACCGAAACAAAAAAATATTCCCCGACCGATTTCGGGGAATATCTTGGAATATCGGAATATTTTAAGGTGAAAAAGCTCAAAGTGTCGGGAAAGGTCACTATGGCGACCGACCGCTCCTCCTTCCACTGCCTCTCCTGTCTTGAGGGCGGCGGCAGACTTGAGGGTGAGCCTATCGGCAAGGGAGACAGCTTCTTTATCCCCGCCGACTACGGCGAGTACCTGCTCGAGGGGGATATGACACTGATATTCACAGAGGTGTGAGGCTAATTTATAATTTTATCTATCTCACCGACGCTACAGAGAGTAAAGGGGTAGTCCTTCCCCACCTTTGAGGGGTCGCAGAGAAACACACTCGTCTTTGACCTCTCGAGCATCACGCGTCTGAGAGCGATCTCCTCCTCCGAGCTGTCGGTAATGTCACCATTCTCCGAAAGCCCCTGGGCAGAGAAGAAAAGCAGGTCGGCGTTTACCCGCCTCATAAATTCCTCGGCGAAATGCCCCACAAAGCATTCTCTTTTGGGTACTAAAGTGCCTCCCGTGCATATCACCCTTACGTCACAGTCCTTCAGCTCTCCGCAGACACGGAGATTGTTGGTTATGACGGTGAGGCTTTTTCGGGTCTTTATATGCTTACAGATCCTCCTCACGGTAGAGGAGGAATCGAGTATCACAGTTGCTCCGTCGTGAACGAGCGTCGATGCCTCTCTCGCTATCCGCTCCTTCTCGGCGGAGTTTTCGTTGTCGCGAAGATATATCGGCACAGACTCGTTGCTGTATTCGCAGAGGACCACCCCGCCGTAAACGCTTTTTACTATCCCCATTCGCTCAAGTGCCGAAAGCTCACGCCTCACGGTTGCTCCGCTGGTGTATATGTGCTCGGATATCTCGGCAACAGAGGCAAAATGCCTCGGCGCTATAAAGGAAACTATCTCCTCCTGTCGCAAAGTCAGCTCCATATTTCCTCCGTATTTTGAAAAAGTTTTTGCAAAATTTCAACAATCGCTTCAATCGTTGACAAATAAACTGCCTTGTATTATAATTATAACCGAACATACAGAAAATTTCAATATTTTTTGAAAAAACTTTTTCACGGAGGCTACTATGGCAGTTATTACTATCGTTGGCGCGGGTATGATGGGCTCGGCTCTCGCCTTTCCCGCAAGAGAAAATCAAAACGAGGTCCGCCTCGTTGGTACACATCTCGACAGAGAGATAATTGAGGAGTGCATAAAGACAGACAAGCACCCCAAATTCACAAAGGCTTTCCCCGAGGGGGTAAAGTATTACCAGATCGAGGCGCTTGAGGAGGCGATCGAGGGCGCGGATATGGTCATCGGCGGCGTTTCCAGCTTCGGCGTTGATTGGTTCGGAGACGTTGTGCTCCCCAAGATCCCCGACACTACCCCCGTTCTCACTGTAACCAAGGGTCTTATGGACACCGAGGACGGAAGACTCCTCACCTATCCCGATCTCTGGAACGAAAAGCTCCGCAAGCTTGGAAAGACCACTCCCATAAACTCTATTGGCGGTCCTTGCACAAGCTATGAGCTTGTGGCTCACGACCAGACCGAGGTAGCCTTCTGCGGAAAGGATATCGAGATACTCAAAAAGCTCCGCGCTATGATGGAGACAGATTACTACCACATCAGCCTTTCCACCGACGTTGTGGGAATCGAGAGCGCGGTCGCTCTTAAGAACGGCTATGCCCTCGGCATAGCGCTGACAGTCGGTCTAAACCAGAAGACCTTCGGGCTTGACAGCGAGCTTCATTTCAACTCTCAGGCGGCTGTTTTCGGACAGGGCGTCAAGGAGATGTACAGACTCCTCGGATATCAGGGCGCGGCTACCCTTGAAAATATAACCGTGGGCGCGGGTGACCTTTACGTTACCGTCTACGGCGGAAGAACGAGACTTGTGGGCATCCTTCTCGGCCGAGGACTCAATATCGACGAGGCTAAGGCTGAGCTGAAGGGCGTTACACTTGAGTCTCTTGTAGTCGCTGAGCGCGTGGCACGTGCCGTCAAGGTAGCGGCAAAGGCGGGCAAGCTTGACCTTAAGGACTTCCCCCTCCTTCTTCACATCGACTCAATACTTACCGAAAAAGCCCCTGTGGACATTCCCTGGAACGATTTCAGATTTATCGTTGAATAATAAAACGGTCAACCTTTGGAAATATCTCTTTCCCTATGAAAAAAATCACGGAGAGCAAAAGGGCTGATGTTCTTAGCGGAGAATTTGAACAACACCGCTAAGTGCGAGCATCGCATTTGACCGATCAAACGCATTAGGGGCTAAGCCCAAACCCTTATTACAAACAGAAAGAGATAACAAATCGTGTTCGTCGAAGGACGTGCACAATTAGCGGAGAAATCACAAAATCTTTCACCAATACACGGTAGGGGCGAACTGTGTTCACCCACAGGCGCTCACAGAACACCCCTACGGATAATAAAATGGATATGCAGAAAACAAAGAGTAACCCCGACAGATTTTCAAAATCTGTCGGGGTTAGCCATTATTGACGATCATTTTCTT
>SVSX01000080.1 GCA_015064085.1 Oscillospiraceae bacterium
CGACCATAACTACCTTGCAGGCCAACAAACCATACACGGTTTGCAAAGGTTTCATTTAATGCTTGTAAAAAGTCTTCCATCCAAGCAGTAATATCGATCATCTTAATCACCTCGTTAAATTGGAATGGAAAATACAATTATCTTAACTTTTTAGCATAGAGATGGTCGGTATCGCCGCCATAATTTATGATATCTTTTATGTAGCTATATCCATACTTTTCATACAAACCCATATGCTCCGATGGAATATATGTACTATCAAAACCAATACCTTTTGCATAATCATTTGCAAAATCAATGAGCTTTTTACTAATTCTATGACCGCGGTATTCTTCTGAAACGAACAGCGTTGATACCCACGGGTATATTTCAGGCAACGGATAATAATCCGACTTCATAATGGTTACCATTCCTACAATGCTACCGTTTGCCATTGCTACAAATGGTGTTTCCCATTCTTCAAACTCCCAATTTTTGATAACGCGAACCGTATGCTCTTTTACATCATTCCAAGAGAAATTTTTAACAAATTCGAGCAAAGCTACCGCTGTTTCTGTATCTTTTTCAACCTTTTTGATTGTTATGATTAAATGGTTCTCTGTCATCACAATCACCTCGTCAAATTCTTATTTATCGTTCTGTTTATCGCCAGTTTCGCCTTTGTATTACAAAGGCTGCGGGCAAAGCCCATACCCCTAAAGATGCACAAAACCAAAAGCTCCCTCCGGGAGGGAGCTGTCAGCGAAGCTGACTGAGGGAGAGTGCGATACAATAAGATTTATCCAAACCTAAAGTTACGCAGGCTCCTTCCGTCACGCTACGCAGCGAACCCCCAAAACTCATTTCATTCGCTTCGGGGAACCCCTGCCGCGCGCCACCTTCCTCCCGGAGGAAGGCTTTTCGTTAGCCCCATTATAACACAAATCGGCAGAGAAAACAAGTTCTCTGCCGAAATTTTGTGACTGCCATTTTTCCGTTAAGAATGCAGAGAGAAGTGTCTCACTCGTTTTTGTCACTCCGTATATCAAGGGCTTGACTCTTGAGAATTTAATAGCTGCAAGATCGAGACGGTTTAGGTCTTTATCTTGCAGCTTTTTTTGTTTATTTCAGTTTACCTTATTTTTCGGAGCTCCCGCGAGGAAGGATTCGATGTTATCGCAAACAATAGAGAGAAGTCTGGTGCGGGTCTCAATAGGTGCCCACGCTACGTGGGGCGTTATTGTGATATTGGGCGCTCCGAAGAGAAGACAGTCGCGTCTCATAGGCTCTTCGGTCAGCACGTCTATGGCAGCTCCCGAAAGCTTACCGCTTGAGAGTGCCGAAAGGAGCGCACTTTCGCTCACAACTCCTCCTCTTGCGGTATTGATGAAGTAAAGTCCGTCCTTCATTCTTGAAAAGGCTTCCTTATTGAAGAGCTCCCGCGTTTCCTCGGTGAGAGGGCAGTGAAGGGTGAGGTAGTCGCTTTCGGAGAGAAGCTTGTCGAAGCTGACAAATTCAACTCCCGAAAAGATCTTCGGGGTTCTTGTGGTTGCGATGACCCTCATATTGAATGCGAGGGCGATCTTTGCCACTTGAGCGCCGATAGCGCCAAATCCGAATATTCCGAGAGTCTTTCCTTCGAGCTCATAGGTCGGACGCGCAAAGAAGGAAAACAGCCGTGAATTTATCCATTCCTTATTTTCGACGGCGCGTGAGTAATCGGATATTCCTGAGGCGTGGTTGAGAATAAATGCAAAAACGTGCTGAGCCACCGCAGAGGTGGAATATACTCCCGCGTTGCAAACGGCAATACCTTTTTCGGCGGCGTACGCAACGTCTATATTGTTGTATCCCGTGGCGAAAAGACCTATCATTTTGAGGTTCTTTGCGGCGTCGATCTCGGCTTTGCCAATGACTGTCTTGTTAACAATAACGATATCTGCGTCCTTGATCCTTTCGGCGGTCAGCGCTCTTTGAGTTTCGCCATAATAGGTGACCTCGCCATATTTTTCAAGGATCGTCAGATCGATATCGCCCTTCGATACCACTGTATCGCAATCTGTAAGAACTATTTTAGGCTTCATAATTCCTCCGTTAAAGTGATTCGATAAAGTCGGCAAGCTCGGAGAAGCTTCCGCGTTTTCCGTCCCACACCTCGCCCTCGCGCTCGATCAGACAGTCGGTGACGAGGAAGGTGTCGAGCCCCGCAAGTTTTCCGCAGAAGGTATCCTCTCTCGTGTCGTTACCCACCATAAGGCAATCTGCGGGGGCGACTCCGATGCGTTCGCAGATATCGAGATAATATTCGACGTTCGGCTTACAGAAGCGGTCGCTGTCGTAATCGGTGATGAGATCGAAGTCGCTCTCGGAAAATCCCGCCCAGCTGAGTCTTTCAAGCTGTGCGACACGGGGAAACATAGGATTTGTGGCGAGGACAACCTTTTCAGCCTTTTGTCTCGCTGCGTCGACCGCTCTTCTCGCGTTGGGATTTACCCTCGTGAGAGGCTTTATCTTGACGTAATCTCCTCTGTAAAATTTGTCGGTCAGCTCCTTGAAGGGGATAGGATCAAGCTCTACTGTATTTTCAAAGGCATTCCAATATGCGAGAGAATTTGACGGGTATTTTCCGTTATTGTCGATCATTGCGTGAATTCCCGCTTTGTTTGCCTTCTTCAGCGTGTCAATGTCAGAGCCTATCTTAGCCATCTCTGTAATGATAAGCTTGAAATAGGCAAGGAGCAGCTCATTCTGATCAAGATGAAGGAGCGTGCCGTCAAGGTCAAAAAGTATCGCTTTGTACATAGAAATTCCTCACAGCTATATTTTTATTATACCGAAGGCGCTGAGTACAGAGGAGATAAGGATCACAACGAGGAATATCGGCGCTATATATCTGATCATAACTATAAAGAGCTTTTTGAGTCTGAAATGTCCCGAAAGCTCGATCTCGTCTGTAAGAGTCTTGGGCTTTATAACGTATCCCACCATAATGCAGGTGAAGAGAGCCACGATAGGCATAATAACGCTGTTTGTGATGAAATCGAAGAAATCGAGGCATTGCATTCCGAGAAGCTTTATTCCCTCAAGAGGTCCGTATCCGAGAGCAGAGGGAAGACCGATAAGGAGAGAGCCGATAAATACCACAAGGCAGGTCAGGCGTCTGTTCCATTTGAGCTTGTCCTGAAGGATCGATACGACGGTCTCCATAAGGGATATGGAGGAGGTAAGTGCCGCGAAGAAGACCAGCAGGAAGAAGAGTGCGCCTATGATAGCTCCGCCTGTCATAGAGTCAAAGACCTTGGGAAGGGTTATGAACATAAGTCCCGGTCCTGCGCCGAGAGATGCGGGGTCGCCGCCCGAGAAGGCAAAGACTGCGGGAATGATCATAAGACCCGCGAGGAAGGCAATTCCCGTGTCAAAGATCTCGATCTGGTGGACAGAGGACTCTATGCTGACCTCTTTTTTCATATATGAGCCGTAGGTTATCATAATTCCCATAGCTATCGACATCGAGTAGAACATCTGACCCATTGCCGCAACCACCGTCATAATACTGAAATGAGAGAAGTCGGGCTTGAGATAATAGGCAATTCCCGCACCCGCACCTGGTGTGAGGCAGACGTAAACCGCAACAACAAGGGAGAGAAGAATGAGTATAGGCATCATAATCTTACTGAGCTTTTCGATACCCTTTTCAACACCGAGAAGGACGATGAGGGCGGTTATTGCTATAAATATAGAGAACCAGAATATCGGAGATGCCGTTCCCGAAATAAAGCTGTTGAAATATCCGTCCTTTGCCGCCTCAGCCGAGTCTCCCGTGATATATACCACGAAATATTTTGTAACCCAGCCGCCGATGACCGAATAATAGGGTAGTATCAGGGCGGGAACGAGTGCTCCGAGGTATCCGACAAAAGAGAATTTTTTGTTTAGCTTTTCAAAAGCGCCAATTGCGCTGAGACCTGTTTTTCTTCCAATCGCGATCTCAGCAGCCATCATTGCGAAACCGAAGGTGACGGCAAGAAGAATGTAGACCAGAAGGAACACACCGCCGCCGTACTGCGCGGCGAGGTAGGGGAAACGCCAGATGTTGCCGAGACCTACGGCAGAGCCTGCCGCGGCGAGGACAAACCCCAGCTTACCCGTAAAGCTGCTTCTTTTCTTTTCCATAATTTATACTCCTGAAAAATATTTATCCATTTATACTATTATCTCATATTTTTGCAAAAAAAGCAACACCTTTTCCGATAAAAGAAGCTTTTTTACTTAATAAAAAAGGAAAGGAGGCAGTTTCAAAAAGCGAAACTGCCTTGGCGTACCTGCGATAAAGCAGGTGCGCCAATTTTGCGTTAAAACTCGAACAACAGTTGAATTATCATCGAAAAACAAGTTATTGATTGGTTTTAATTTTATGATATAATATTAGTGAAAGCAGAGCTCGCTTATCTTTTTCAAAGGAGACTAATTTATGGCTCATATAGGAATAAAAATAAAAGAACTTAGAAAGAAAAAGGATATGACACAAGAAAAACTTGCGGAATATCTTAACGTATCGTTCCAAGCGGTTTCAAAATGGGAAACGGGTGCGGCATCCCCTGACATATCTATGATAGTACCATTGGCAAGATTGCTTGACGTTACAACAGATGAACTTTTTGGTCTTGTTAATGACATTGATGAACGACAGAAAGAATTGCTAAAGCTTTGGCAGGAAACATGGAATACAGGAGACACCGAAAAACGATATGAAATATCAAAAGCAGCAGTTTCTGAATATCCTGGAAATTTTGATTATTTGATGTGGCTTGCAGATGCGGAATCATCATTTGCAATTCATAATTGCGTAAAATATTCTGACGAGCAAAAAACTCATTTTGAAAATGCAGTAAAATACTATGAAATGATTATAGATGATTGCACAGACGATGACATCAAGAATGATGCAATTTACGGAATCGTCATGAACCTTCCCGACATTGGAAGAAGAGCGGATGCAATTCCTTATGCCAAGCAGCACCCCAAATCGGATGAATTGCTCATGTGGTGTTTGATTGGCGAGGAAAGAGAACAGCAAAGGCAAAAATTGATACACGGATGTATGTATAAATTAGTTGGATGGCTGGAATGGGGAAAGCATGATCTTTCATCAATACAAGCCGCTGAAAGCATTGTCAAGACGATTATTTCCGACGGTAATTACCTATATCACAACGATACCCTTATGCACAATAAAATTTGGCAAGCAATGTGTTT
>SVSX01000015.1 GCA_015064085.1 Oscillospiraceae bacterium
GAAGGTTTTTTTTTGCCCCCATTGTGGGGGCAAAGTTATATTTAGCGATTATCCCAACCGCCCTTCGGTTAAATTCCTCGGGATAGGGACTGTAAATATCATAGGTTCGAAGACCCGCCTCAACGTGTCCCACGTCTATCCGCTTGTAAAAGCAGGCGAGTGAGGTTGCAAAGGTGGTTGAGGTATCTCCGTGGACGAGCACTATATCGGGACGAACCTTGTCGAGAAGCTCTTCAAGACCGTTAAGAACGCCATTTGTGATATCAAAAAGCGTCTGCCCTTTTTTCATAATTGAAAGATCGTGATCGGGGCGGACCGAAAAGGCATCGAGTACCCGATCAAGCATCTCTCGGTGCTGCCCCGTCACACATACTACGGTTTTTATTTCTTTTCTCTTTTTAAGCTCATTGACAAGAGGACACATTTTTATGGCTTCGGGTCTTGTACCGAATACAAGCATCACTTTTTTCATTTTTTCTTCCATTCGTAAAATACATTTAAAATATGTATCCTCTGCATTAGCTAGGTATCTTTTACGTCAGAAAAATGAAAGCTGTTCCGCCTCCGCCTCGGCGGCTGTGGTTTTTGTTGCCTTAGTTTTTTGTGTCTCCTCATCCTTTTTCTTTGTTACCTCGGCGGTGCTTTCACCTCCGAATACAGAAAAGGTAAGCTGGTCGGTCTCGTTGAGATTTTTAAGAGCACCGTTATTTCTGAGGATCTCTACCACACTCTTTGAAAGCTTTGCTCTGTTCTGAAGATCCTCAACCGAGAAAAAGGCTTCCTCGTTTCGCGCGCTTACGATATTGAGCGCCGCGTTTTCTCCAAGTCCGGGTAAAGACGAGAACGGCATTCTTATCGATCCGTTTTCGGGAACGAAAGCGTACGCCTCGGACTTTTCGATGTCTACGGGCAAAAACCTTATTCCGCGAGCCATACACTCATTTGCGAGCTGGAAGGTCGGAATAGATGCCTGCTCCTTTGGCGATGCTTCCTTTGATCGGCGCTCTATGTCCTTGATCGTTGCCGCGAGAGCCGCCTTGCCCTTCATCACGAGCGTTGCGTCAAATCCTCCCGGAGCGACGGTAAACATAGCGCAATAGAAGGCTATCGGAATATGTATCTTGTACCAGGCAAGTCTTATTGCCGACATAACGTATGCCGCCGCGTGTGCCTTCGGGAACATGTATTTTATCTTTTTACAGGAGGTAAGATACCATTCGGGCACGTTATGCTCTCGCATAGCGTCCTCCCACTCGGGCTTAAGACCCTTTCCTTTTCGTACGCTCTCCATTATTGTAAACGCGAGAGAGTTCTCAACTCCGTAACGGATAAGGTCGTTCATTATGTTATCTCGACATCCTATAACCTCTGAGATAGTACAAACACCGTCCTTGATAAGCTCGTCCGCGTTTCCGAGCCACACTCCCGTTCCGTGGGTGAGTCCCGATATCTGAAGCAGGTCAGCGAAGTTTTTCGGCTTTGCCTCTACGAGTACCTGCTGCAAGAAGCGAGTTCCGAACTCGGGAAGACCGAAAGTGCCTATCTGCGAGTCAATATCCTCAGGCTTGACTCCCAGCGATTTTGTTGACAGGAAAAGCTCGTATATCGACTTATCGTTCATCTTAACGTCCATAACGCTGGTATCCGAAAACTTTTCGAGCCATTTATACTTGGTCGGAATATCGTGTCCAAGCTCGTCAAGCTTAAGGATAGTATCGTGAAGATATGAGAAAGCAAAGTGGGTGGTAACTATGTCGGAATGTGGGTCGTCGGCGGGATGCTGAATGGGTGTGAAATCATACACCTCGTATTCTCTCGGCACAACTATGATTCCGCCGGGGTGCTGACCCGTAGTTCGTTTGACACCGACACAGCTCTGGATTATTCTCTCCATTTCTGCCTTGCCTATGCTGACTCCCTTTTCCTCAAAATACTTAGCCACAAAGCCATAGGCTGTCTTATCGGCAAGTGTTCCGAGAGTTCCCGCACGGAAGACGTTTTCAGAGCCGAAAAGCTCCTCGGTGTATTTATGCACTCTGCCCTGAACGTCACCCGAGAAATTAAGGTCGATATCGGGAGACTTATCGCCCTTAAAGCCAAGGAAGGTTTCAAAGGGGATATCGTGACCATCTGCATTCATATGCGTTCCGCATTTAGGGCAGTTCTTGTCCTCAAGATCAAATCCCGAGCCAACACTGCCATCGGTGATAAACTCGCTGTATTTGCACTTAGGGCAATAATAGTGGGGCGGCAGAGGGTTTACCTCTGAAATACCCGCCATAGTCGCAACGAAGGAAGATCCTACAGATCCTCTCGAGCCCACAAGATACCCCTGCTGTTCACTGTACCACACAAGCTTTTGGGCGATCATATAAAGCACCGCGAAGCCGTGCTCTATGATAGATGTCAACTCCTTATCAAGTCTGACTCGCACAAGCTCGGGAAGAGGATCTCCGTACATTGATTTTGCTCTGTCCCAGCAGATCTGCTGAAGCTCCTCCTCTGCGCCCTCCATATTAGGTGTATATGATCCCTTAGGGATCGGGCGCACGTCGGAATCTATCATATCGTTTATGAGGTTGGTATTGGTCACAACGACCTCGTAAGCCTTCTCCTCACCAAGGTAGGAGAATTCCTCAAGCATCTCATCGGTTGTCCTGAAATATATATGAGTGTCGCGCTGAGCATCCTTGAACTTTGTACTGACGATTATCTTTCTGTAGATCTCGTCCTCGTCGTTAAGGAAATGAGCGTCGCAGGTCGCAACTACAGGCTTATTGTATTTTTCGCCAAGGGCAACTATCTTGCGGTTCAGCTCCTTGAGTCCTTCATCGTCCGCTACCTTGTTTTCCTCAATGAGAAATCTGTTATTGGAAAGCGGCTGTATCTCAAGATAATCGTAAAAATTAACGATATTTTCTATTTCGGAATCGGGTCTACCCTCAAGTATTGCCCTGAAAAGCTCTCCCGATTCACAAGCCGAGCCGATTATAAGTCCCTCTCTGTGCTTTTCAAGCTGTGTCTTGGGAATTCTCGGAGTCCTTCTGAAATAGTCGAGATAGCTCATCGACACAAGCTTATAAAGATTCTTCAGACCCACTTTATTCTTTACAAGTATGATCTGATGATAGGGCTTGAGAAGAAGCGGATTTGTCTTTGCGCTCATCTCATTTTGAAGATCCTCAAAGTTCTTCACATCTCGGCTCTTGAGCTGCTCGGTCATCTTAAAGAATATGTGAGCAAGTATCTCCGCATCATCACAAGCTCTGTGGTGATGGAAATCCTCAAGCTTATAAAATTTTGCGAGGATATCGAGCTTGTGTGATTTTAGCTCGTCGTTTATATACCTTGATAGCGCTACAGTATCAAGGTATGGACGGTCAAAGGGGATATTAAGCTCCTTTGCGGCGGCACGGATAAAGCCCGTATCAAAGTCGGCGTTATGAGCTATAAGCATTCTGTCGCCGACAAATTCTAAGAACTCGGGAAGAACTACGTCTATCGTCCGCTGTCCCTTTACCATATCGTCACTTATTGAGGTGAGCTCCACGATCTCCTCGGGTATCGGGCAGAGAGGATCGACAAAGGTATTATACCGCTCTGTTACCCTCCCCTCCTTGATCTTAACAGCACCGATCTCAATTATCTTGCAGTTGACGGTGGAGAGACCTGTGGTCTCTATATCGAAAACGATAAATTCATCGTCAAAATCTCCCGTATATTTACCGTTAAGCGCCGTCGCCGTATCATTTACAAAATATGCTTCAAGACCGTATATTACCTTCATTCCGCATTTTTCGGCGGCTAACATTGCTTCGGGGTAGCCTTGAACGTTTGCGTGGTCGGTTATTGCCACCGCACTGTGTCCCCATTTCTGAGCCTGCTTCACCGCAACATCGGGAGGTATCACCGAGTCCATTGCCGACATATTTGTATGCAAATGAAGCTCGACTCTTTTAACCGGTGCGTTGTCACGTCTTGAGTCCTTAGAAACAGCCATAATATCGGTATAGCTGAGATAAAGCTCGTCGTCGTTTCTTTCGGTCTTGGTATAGCCGTGAATAGCTATGACGCTTCCGACGCCCGCAGCATCCTTTGCCTCTCCCGCCTCCTCGGGGGTGAGAGAATATCTCTTTGCGTAGATTGAAGAATTTCCGTCAAAGAGACCTATGACAACGTTGAATTTATCCCCTGCTCTGTTTGGCTCTGAGCTGAAGGAAAATACCGTTCCGACAAAGGTTATATTCTTGACTGCCCTGTTTATCATCGCTATCGGAACGGGGCGAACGTCAAATTCTTCGCCGAGCAGGAGCTTGGGCTCAGACAGATCATACGTCACCATTCCAATCTTGAGCTTCTTATTCTCATCGATGACCGACTCACGAAGATCGTAATTATAGACCGACGCTATCCTTGGGAGCGCTTCTGGCTTTTCTGTCTCCTCTTCCTTCTTCTGTCCATTGGGAGTATATTCAGCCGAACGCAGATGTTCGTTATAATTTTTCTCTGCCTCGAGAAGCTGTCTGTCTATCTCCTCAAGTCTGAGTCTTGCCGATTCGGCACTCTCAGAGCTTAGTGTTCCCGAATACTCTATCGACACCGATACCTTTATACCAAATTCACTCGCGATGATATTTTCGATCACATTCGGAGTTTTGGCATCTTCAAGAAGATTTATTCCGTCAACGGGAAAAGGTATTTTAACAGTAAGTCTTCCGTCGCTGAGATCGTAGGAATATTCCGAGAAAAAGCCTCTCGCGACAGTTCCTATCACCTCCGCCTCGGTAAGTATCTGAGGTATATATTCTCTCCCGAACTGTTCGGTGGGATACTGCGGGAAGATCTTGAACCAATTGAGCTCATAGGCTTCAAGTACCTGTTTTTCAATTTCGTAAAGTCTTGATTTTTCCACTATTTCAGGAAATCGCGCTCTTATCTCAAGAAATCTCTTTTCCTTATCGACCCTTGTGGAGCTTACTACTCCTCGGTCAAGTATATCAAGGTATTCTTCGGGAGCTTTGTATTTTACAAGTAATTCTTTTAATGTTTTTTCTGCCAAAAGGACTCCCTCTCTTTCGTTTTTATTTATTCTTTAGCTTTTTGATCTCCTCGATCAAGGAATTTACAATATTGTTTTCGTCAAGCTTTCCGACGATCTCGCCCTTTTTGATAAGGACTGCCTCGCCTTTTCCGCCCGCGATCCCGATATCAGCCTCCCGAGCCTCCCCAGGTCCGTTTACGACACAGCCCATAAGAGCGACCTTGATCGGCAGGTCGGTGAGTCCCTCACGCTTTGCCGCCTCCTCAAACTCTCTTACAAGCGAGATAAGGTCGATCTTGGTCCTACCGCAGGTGGGACAGCTGACGATATCCATTCCGCATTGACCCTCAACGCCCACGGCGCGAAGGATATTCTTTGCCGCGTCCGCCTCAAATTCGGGCTTGTCCGTCAGCGAAACTCTTATTGTATCGCCAATTCCGTCGCAAAGAAGCGATCCGATCCCCACCGCGCTCTTAAGTGCTCCTATCTCTCGGCTTCCCGCCTCTGTAACACCGAGGTGCAAAGGATAGTCACACATCTTCGCGAGCATTCTGTTAGCGGCTATCATATTATAGGGGTTCGATGCCTTCATAGACACAACGATGTTATTAAAATCATATTTTTCAAGAAGACCTATATGATACATCGCGCTCTCGCAGAGTGCCTCTGGTGTTGGCGCGCCGTATTTCGTAAGTATTCCTTTTTCAAGTGAGCCGCCGTTGACTCCTATCCTTATCGGGATATTCGCCGCGTTACACGCACGGCACACCTGCTTCACTCTATCCTCGTCTCCGATATTTCCGGGGTTTATCCTTATCTTATCAACACCGACCTCGGCGCATCTCAGGGCGACTCTATAGTCAAAATGGATATCGGCGACTATAGGTGTTTCTATCCCGCTTTCCTTTATTGCGGTTATGGTATCCGCCGCTTCAAGGTCGGGCACTGTTATTCTGACGATATCACAGCCTCTCTCGGCAAGGAGCTTGACCTGAGCTACCGTTGCCGCCTTATCGTGAGTATCTGTATTTGTCATTGACTGAATGGCAATAGGCGCATCTCCGCCTATTGCCATTTTTCCTATTGCTATTTTTTTGGTTTTTCTTCTGATCTCGTTATATATCATATCTACCTCGTCTATCTCAAAATAAGCTTTATTATATCCTTGAAGGTAACAAAGATCATAAGTCCGAAGAGCAATACGATTCCTATAAAGTTTACATAGGCTTCGAATTTTTTGTTTATCGGTCGTCTTATGATAGCTTCAACCGCGAGAAAGGCAAATTTTCCGCCGTCAAGAGCAGGTATCGGAAGCAGATTGAAGACTCCGAGATTTATTGAAACAACGCAGACGACGTAGACAAGATTTGAAAATCCGCTCTTTGCCGCGTCTCCCACCACCTCGGTGACACCAACAGGTCCTGAGACCGCCTCCATACCGTATTTTCCGCTTATAAGATTGAAGATCGAATCATATATCATTTTTACAGTCGAGCAGGAGCGGTAGAAAGCGTGTTTTATATAATTTCCAAAGGTCGCTTCCTCACTGTACACCTTAAAGTCGATCTCTCCAAAGGTTACACCGCTGTCCACAAAGTTAGGAAAAACAACGTCCTCGAGAAGGACCTCCTCACCGTCTCTGATCACCACAAGGTCGATCGGCTTATCGCCCTCGTTCATTATTTCGTATATCAGCTCGTCTCCCGTATGAACTCTTGCGCCCTCGACCCTCCTGACCTCGTCTCCTATCATAAGCTTTTCCGCGCTGAGAGAGTTTTCGTTAAAAGCGCCTATTCGTGTTGAAAGAAGAAATTCCTGAGAGAAAACAAGCATAAACATCAGAATAAATCCGAGCAAAAGGTTCATAAACGCTCCCGCAAGAACGATAAACATTCTTTTCGGAACGCTTTTATTACAAAAGGCATCGGGATTTTCCGAGCTTTCGTCCTCACCGTCCATAGACACGTATCCTCCTATAGGAAGGGCTCTGAGCGAATAGAGCGTATTGCTCTTCTTCGATCTTTTTGAAAAAAGCTTAGGTCCCATTCCGATAGAAAACTCGTTAACAGTTACCTTACAGATCCTCGCGGCGAGAAAATGTCCGCCCTCGTGTATAAATATCAGCAGACCGAACACAAGGATCGCAATTAAGATATACAAAAGTGTTATGATAGTTCACCTCACATAAATTGAATCGCTATTACTTTTCAATAAATTTATTTGCCAAAAGCCGTGCTTCTCTGTCGTAGGCAAATACATCCTCAAGTGACGTTGCAGAAGCCGCCCCCGAAAGTTCATCAACCACCGATGAGACTGCCTCGGTTATGCCGTAGAAGGAGAGCTTCTTTGAAAGGAACGCCGCAACGGCGACCTCGTTTGCCGCGTTGAGTACAGCGGGAAGCGCGCCTCCCTTACCAATAGACTCTATTGCTAGGCGCAACAGGGCGAAGGTTTCCATATCGGGTCTCGCAAAGCTCAGCTTCGAAAGCTTGAAGAGATCGAGCTCGTCTATGACCGCCTCGCATCTGTCCGGATAGGTCAGCGCGTATTGAGCGCACAGGCGCATATCGGGCACTGAAAGCTGTGCAATAACGCTGTTATCAATATATTCCACCATCGAGTGAATTATACTCTCGCGGTGAACGACCACCTCAACTTTGTCAGCGGGAAGTCCGAAAAGATGGACCGCCTCGATGACCTCAAAGCCTTTATTCATTAGTGTAGCACTGTCTATGGTTATTTTTGCGCCCATACTCCAGGTGGGGTGTGCCAAAGCCTGCTCGGGGGTTATATTGCGAAGCTCGTCAACGGTCTTACCGAAAAAAGGACCTCCCGAGGCTGTGAGCAAGATCCTCTTTACCTCTTTGGGCTTTCCCGACTTGAGACACTGAAAGATAGCGCAATGCTCACTGTCTACGGGTAATATCTCAACGCCCTTCTCTCTTGCCCTCTCCATAACGATATCTCCCGCCACAACAAGAGATTCCTTATTGGCAAGAGCCAGTCTCGCTCCCGACTCGATAACGGCAAGTGTCGGACGAAGTCCCGCCTCGCCTATGATCGAGTTAAGAACAACGTCATTTTTCGTGTTAAGTATCATATTGCAGATACCGTCGCTTCCCGACAGCACCTTGGTATTTGTGTCCGCAAGGCACAGAGAAAGCTCCTTTGCCGCCGCCTCATCAGCAATTGCGCAGTATTCCACCGAAAACTCACGAGCAAGCTCCTCGGCTCTCTTAATGTTCTTGTTCGCGCTTATACCCGTTACCCTGACATTATTTTTCCTTGCAACGTCAACTGCCTGCTCACCTACCGAGCCCGTGACGCCAAGGATCATCATTCTCTTTTCAGACATTTAAAATACCGTCTCCTGAAATATTACAATATATTGATTCCCGTCAGCGACGATACCATACACATAGCGGCAACACCAAGGGCTACCGCGAGTACGGAATCAAATCTGTCAAGCATACCTCCGTGACCGGGAAAAAGCTTTCCGTAATCCTTTATTCCGTAGTGGCGCTTTATAACAGACATAATCAGGTCACCGATCTGAGAGATCAGAGACATTACAAGTCCGCCTACAGCGAGGAAAATAAGGTTTGCGTCCGTGCCGAAAAAGCTTTCGGTCACAATTCCGAACACAACGAAGGAAAGAACACAGAAAAAAATGCCTCCTATGCTTCCCTCTACTGTCTTTTTAGGACTAACGTCGGGAATAAGCTTATGCTTTCCGAAGAAAACTCCCGTAAAATACGCAAAAGTATCGGTCACCCACGCGCCAATGAATATAAGGAGATAGAGATATTTTCCAAACTCTCCGAAATCACGGATATAGATGATCAGTGAGAAGGAGATAATTATGTAAAGCGCAACTGTAAAGACCGTTGAAATCTTCGCAAAATCATATTTCCCGTGAGACATTACCGACAGAGCGAAAAGGTAGAGCAGATACAGCGAGCCCACAACAAAAGCAAGGGTTGCGACCTTATAAGGATCGGCTGCGTATCTTACGAGAAACGGACCCGCTAAGGCAAAGAGATACAGCGGAAGCGTGATCTTCAGCTCCTTGAGCCCTATACATTTCATCATTTCATAAACGGCAATTGCCGATACGAGAGCAATTGCTATCGGAAAAACGACTGTTCCCGAGAAAAAGAGCACGGGTAGCAAAATGCAGATAGCAACTATCGCCGTAATAATTCTTGTTTTCATATACTCCTCTTAATCAAACTCCGCCAAATCGGCGTTTTCTGTTCAAAAAGTTTTCTATTGCCGCGTCAACGTCATCTGTGTTAAAATCGGGCCAGAGCTTATCGGTAAAATAAAGCTCGGCGTATGCCGACTGCCACAAAAGAAAGTTTGAGATCCTCAGATCTCCTCCCGTTCTGACAATAAGGTCAAGGTCGGGAGACTCGCTCGTATATAAAGCTGAGCTTATATCATCCTCGGTTATCCTCTCCTTACCGTCGGCGTAGAGCTTGTTGACGGCGTACACTATCTCGTCCCTTCCGCCGTAATTAAGCGCAAGATTGACTATATATTTATGCTGTGATGACAGCCTCTCGATTTCAATCATTTTGTTTCTCAGACCGTCGGGAAATACACTTTTATCCCCTAAAAATATAAATCTGAGATCGTATTCGTCAAGCTCCTTTTTACAGTCGTCAAGATATCTGTCAAGAAGCTTCATTATTGAGTCGACCTCCTTTTGAGGTCTCTTCCAATTTTCTGTTGAAAAAACGTAAAAGGTGGTTGCCTTTATTCCAAGGTTACAGCAATGCTCCATCACCTTCTTAAAGGTCTCAGCGCCAAATTTATGACCGTATTCCCTTGGCATTCCGCGCTTCTTTGCCCATCTTCCGTTTCCGTCCATAATAAAGCCTATATGCTTTATAGGGTGGTCCTCGCTGTTAGTAATAAATTTTTTTGCCATGATCTGCCTCCCGTAACGGAATAAGTATTATGTGGGTAAATCGCCTTTAACTCTTCGCTCAAATAGCCAAATCAAAAGGAGCCGGGCGGAGTTCAGGCCGCCCGGTTCGCAGAAAGCCTCATATCTGCATTATTTCCTTTTCCTTCTTCGAGGTGATAGCATCGATGTCCTTAATGTACTTGTCCGTGAGGTCCTGGACAGCCTTCTCAGATGCCTTCTGCTCGTCCTCGGTCATTTCTCCGTCCTTCTTGAGCTTCTTGCAGAGGTCGTTGGCGTCGCGGCGAATATTTCTGATAGCGACCTTCGCCTCCTCGCCCATCTTCTGTACCTGCTTTACAAGCTCACGTCTACGCTCCTCTGTGGGCTGAGGGAATACTATTCTTATCATCTTTCCGTCATTTGTGGGTGTGATTCCGAGATCGGACGCGAGAATAGCCTTCTCCATTGCCTTGAGTGTGGTTGCGTCGTAGGGAGTGATCGTTACTGTCTTGGAGTCCGCAACGCGAACGTCAGCCATAGACATAAGCGCAGTGGGAGCGCCCCAATACTCAAAATTGATCTTTGAAAGAACCGCTGTGTTTGCCTGTCCTGCTCTGATCGTGGCAATATTCTGCTCATATGCAGATATCGACTTGCCCATTTTTTCTTCAAATTCTTTTGTGTTGAGTTTCATAACTGCCTCCGTTTATGTTCTTTTTATTTTTACTTATGGATTTCTGTTCCTATTTTTTCGCCCATTGCGACACGGTATATGTTCATTGGGTCTTTAAGCTCGAATGCGTAGATCCTTATATCGTTCTCCATACAGAAGGTGGTAGCTGAAAGATCCAGCGCCTTGAGCTCCTTATCGAGAACGTCCTTATAGGTGATCTCGTCATACTTGACGGCGCTCGGATCTTTCTTGGGATCTGCCGAGTAAACACCGTCGATATTCTTTGCCATAAGCACAGCGTCCGCCTCGATCTCCGCAGCTCTGAGAACAGCCGCCGTATCGGTCGAGAAGAAGGGTGAGCCGAGTCCGCATCCGAAGATAACGACCTTTCCCTCCTCAAGCGCCTTCACAGCACCTCTTACAGAGTAAGGCTCTGCGAAGGTGTTCATATTTACAGCCGTCATTACTACGGTATCAAGTCCGTTCTGAATAAAGGTATCCTGAAGAGCGAGGGCATTAATCGTGGTTGCGAGCATTCCCATACTGTCGGCTCTGACACGGTCCATCTTACCGCCCTGTCTTCCCCTCCAGATGTTTCCCGCGCCGACGATAATACCGATCTGTATTCCCTCGGAAACACACTTTTTCAGCACCTCGGAGATATTCGAAATAAAATCAAAATTGAGTATTCCGTCTCCGCCTGCCGCAAGCGCCTCTCCAGAGAGCTTGAGTAATATTCTTTTATACTTTGCGTTTGTCATGAAAATCTCCTTAAAGGGTTATTTTGGAGTAATATTATCAATTACATATATATTTTACAACATTTCTCCATTTTTGTAAACAGTTATTTTCATTTTTATTGTAAACATTTTTACAAAACTAACGAAAGACCGATCAGAGCCGCAAGAATTGAGGGCAGACCTATGACCGCACCGAATCTCATAAACCGCGCGAAGGATATCTTCACACCGTTTTTGCGAAGCAGGTTTGACCACATAATACCCGCGAGAGCGCCTACAGGCGTGAGAAAAGCTCCTATATTTGAGCCGATGACGGTAGCGTATATTCCTCCAACTCCAAGCTCTGAGGAATAGGAAAGGATCTTTGAGAAAAGAACGCTCATAGGAATATTATTTATTACGTTTGCCGAGATGAAAGACATAAGTCCGTACGAGAATATCTCATTGTGCTCTCCAAGAAGCTTTGCGAGCATTACCGTTGCGCCTCCCGCGTCAAGCGCCATAACTATAATAAACATTCCGACAACAAAGGGAATTATCTCAAAGGGCATTCCCGAGAGCGCCTTGCCGAGTATGCTCGGCACTCTTCCCCTCACCGCAAAGCAAATAAGCACGGAAATGATCTCAGATATCGCCACAAGCAGTGATATTATCCACATTTCAACATTTATATATTGAGACACTGCAAGCGCTACGATACATATGATAAGATGCACAAGTGAAATGATCATTACAGGCTTATCTGTTATTTTACCGTGCTCCTCGCATTTTTCCATCTTCTTTTTCAGTCGGCGGTAAAACAAAAGCAGCATAACCGAAAGTGACGCCACGACAGTGAGAAGAGTCGGAAGCAGCATTACCGAGAGATATTTCATAAAGTCGATGCCAAACGCTCCGCAAATATATATATTTGTTGGATTTCCGATTATAAGCAGCGTACTCCAGGTATTCGCGGCAATAAACTCCATAATGAGATACGGTGTCGGGCTTATTTTTGCCGACTTGCAAAAATGACAGATAAAGGGCGTGAATGTCAGAATAATGATGTCGTTTGAGGTAAACACCGTCAGCACGGAGATGACGATATAGAGTGAGATAAAGGTAACAAACTGATTATTACCCGACTTTTCAAGGACCTTTGTTGAGATATATTCGAAAAATCCCGTCTGCTCGAGAACGAGCGAAAACACCGTCATTGAAAGGAAAAGCACGAGTATCTTTATTGGATTTACCGAGGTATTTTCGGTAAATGCCCTAACGACCTTTGAAAATTCTATCTCATTGAACATGATCAAAAGCAAAGCTCCGAAGCAAGGTATGAGCGAATAGACCTTCAGCGTATGCTTTCTTATTACAACAGAGGGAAAGAAAAGAATACTCGCAATAAATACAACGATAATAATGAGTGATATCAGCAGTGTGGTTAGCATTTTTTCGCCTTTCGGAAATACATTTTGACAAAACAATTTATTATACACCAAAAGACGGCGAAAGTCAACAGAAGGCGACTCACTTTTTTGTGAGCCGCCCAAATTTTATTTCTTTATAAATACATCTCTGATATCCGAAAGCTTTTTTTCCGCCGCCTGCTTATTCTCCGCCACAATACAGTAATAGAACTTGCATTTCGGTTCTGTTCCGCTCGGGCGTACCGCCACCCAGCTGCCGTCCTCAAATATGAATCTGAGCACGTTTGAGGGTTCAAAGCCCGCATCTATCATAGCCTGTGAGGTGTAGTCCTCAAGGCGTGACACCTTGATGCCGCTGACCTCCTTCGGAGGATGGTTTCTGAAGCCGTTTACAAGTGCCGAGATCTTATCCGCACCGTCGAGTCCCTTGAACACGAAATTATCAAGGGCATCAAGGAAATATCCGTGCTTTTCATAGAGCTCATCAAGAACGTCAAGAAGAGTTTTTCCGAGAGTCGCGTAATAAGCCGCAGACTCGCAAAGCATAAGAGACGCCTGAACCGCATCCTTATCTCTTACAAAGTCACCTATAAGACAGCCGTAGCTCTCTTCATATCCGAACACAAAGGGCTTTTTATCGGTCTGCTCGTGTCTGTAGACCTTGTCACCAATAAATTTAAATCCCGTAAGTGTTTTTTCGACCTCAATGCCATACGAGTCGCATATTCTGTCCCCGAGATCGGAGGTGACTATTGTATTGAACATAACTCCGTTTTCAGGAAGAGCTCCCTTCTCTTTTTTCTGAGAAAGAATATACTCAAGGAGAACTGCCGCCGACTGATTTCCCGTCATCCTTATAAAATCATTTCCGCGCTTTACCGCAACGCCGAGACGGTCGCAATCGGGGTCGGTGGTAATAACCAGATCCGCATCATATCTTTTTGCGTATTCGATAGCAAGCTCATAGGCTTCGGCTGTTTCGGGGTTGGGGTTCTTCGTACCCGAAAATTCTGTGTCGGGAGCACACTGCTCTTCGACGGGAATCACGTTATAGCTGAGTCTTGAAAGCACCTCCCTGACGGGTATATTTCCCGTTCCGTGCTGAGGTGAATAGACGATCTTAAGATCCTGTTTAGGCAGACCTCTGTTGATAGACACAGACATAACGGCATTATAATATTTCTCATCTATCTCCTTGCCGACTCTGACAATAAGCTCTCCCGCCTCTTTCTCTGTTACAGAGCGTATAGAGAGAGGATCGTCGATCCTTGAGATACAGTCGATAACCTTCTGATTTATCTTTGGAATAAGCTGACAGCCTCTGCAATCGTAAAGCTTATATCCGTTATACTCGGGAGGATTATGAGATGCTGTTATCATAACTCCTCCGAACGCCTTAAGCTCACGCACCGCGAAGGAAAGCTCGGGTGTAGGTCTGAGAGATTCGAAAAGATATGCCTTTATTCCATTTGCCGCAAGGACACCCGCTGTTTCGAGTGCGAACTCAACGCTCTTACGTCTGTTATCGTGGGCGATGACAATCCCTGCCCCGATCGCCTCGCTTCCGTTCTGCTTGATATAATCGGCAAAGCCCTGGGTTGCTTTTTTTACTATATACTTGTTGATCCTGTTCGTTCCCGCGCCGAGCACCCCACGAAGTCCCGCTGTTCCGAATTCGATCTCCTTTGCGAAGCGTTCCTTTATTTCATTTTCATTGTTTGAAATAGATCTGAGCTCCTCTTTTGTTTCATCATCACAAAAAGGACTTTCGAGCCATTCTCTGTAGATCTCCGAATATTCTTTCATTTTTCGCTCCTTAACATCATTTATGAATTCATTATACAACAAATATACGATTTTTTCAATAGTTTTATTACGACACAGCTTAAAAAAAATAAAATTGATTATTTTTTAGTGCAAAAAGCATATAAATTTCGTTTTCCTATTGACAAAACAGAAAAAATATGTTATTATGTTAATGCTTTACTACGGTAAAGCAACAAAAACAATTTAAAGTCGAATAAAATCGACAGGAGGAATTTATGAAAAAGATAATTTGCCTTGCTCTTGCGGCAATCATGTGTGTATTCGCTTTCAGCGCGTGCAACAAGAAGGAAGACAACACCCTCGTTTGCGGTGTTACGATTTTTGAGAAGATGAACGTTCAGGACGAGAACGGCAACTGGAGCGGATTTGAGACAGAGTTTGCTCAGGAAGTCGGAAAGCTTCTCGACATGGAAGTTAAGTTCCAGATAATTGACTGGTCTCAGAAGTATAACGAGCTCAACTCCGGCGCTATCGACTGCATCTGGAACGGCTTTACGGCTAACTCCTCTGACAACGGCGTAAAGAGAAGCGACCTCGTTGATTTCTCTTACGGCTATATGCTCAACCAGCAGTGCATCGTTGTTAAGGCTGACAAGGTTTCCGAGTTCACAAGCGAAGAGTCCCTTAAGGGCAAGAAGGCTTGCGTTGAGGGCGGAAGCGCAGGCGCGGCTTATGCTGAAACAGTTACAGACGCAGACAAGATCGCAAGCACGACAGCTCAGGTAAACGCATTTACCGAGGTTAAATCGGGTGCTGTTGATTTCATCGTTGTTGATATTCTTCTCGCTCAGAACCTCTGCGGCAAGGGCGACTACACCGATCTTGCCATCGTTGATGCTATTACCCTCGACTCCGAGATCTATGCTATCGGCTTCAAGAAGGGCAGCGAGCTCACCGCTAAGGTAAACGAGGCTATCAAGACTCTCGAAGCAAACGGAAAGCTTATGGAGATCGCAACAAAGTACGGCTTTGAGAACGTTCTCAAGGTAACAGAGACTATTGAGTAATCTCTGAAGTTTTACTTACAAAGGAAAATAAATTATGGGTTTTTGGGAAGTCACGCTAAGCTTGCTTCAAGGACTTGAACAAACCTGCCTGATTTTTGCGCTAACACTTGTGTTAGCGCTTCCTTTGGGTTTGGTTATCTCTTTTGGCTCTATGTCAAAGTTCAAGCCACTCGCTTACGTCACAAAAATATTCGTTTGGATCATCAGAGGTGTCCCTCTGATGCTTCAGGTCATAATCGTCTTCTACGTACCCGGCTTTCTCCTCGGAACTCCCCTGCTCTCCCGAATGACATCTGTCATCGCGGCGTTCGTAATAAACTACGCCTGCTATTTCTCCGAAATATACCGCGGAGGTATTGAGAGCATTTCTAAGGGACAATACGAGGCAGGTCAGGTTCTTGGAATGACAAAATCGCAGATATTCTTCAAGGTCATTCTTATGCAGGTAGTTAAGCGTATCCTTGCGCCTATTTCAAATGAGGTCATCACGCTTGTAAAGGATACGGCTCTTGCGAGAGTTATTATGATCGTTGAGATCATTCAGGCAGCGCAAAATTACGCGGCTTACGGTCTTATGTGGCCTCTGTTCTATACAGCGGTATTCTACCTCATCTTCGTTGGTGTGCTCTCGCTTCTCTTCAACTTCTTCGAGAAGAAGCTTGACTACTACAAGGTCTAAGGAGGGCTCGTTATGTCATTACTTGAAGTAAAAAATATAAGAAAAAGCTTTGGAAAGCTTGAAGTACTTAAAGGAATAGACTTTTCTCTTGAAAAGGGTCAGGCTCTTTCGATAATAGGCTCTTCCGGAAGCGGCAAGACTACCCTGCTCCGTTGTCTCAACTTTCTTGAGACACCCGACGAGGGTACAATCTCGATCGACGGAAAAAACATCTTTGATGCCGCTTCACACAACAAGCTTTCGGACAACGAGATCAGAAACAACAGACTTCGCTTCGGACTTGTTTTTCAGTCCTTTAACCTCTTCCCTCAGTATAACGTAATGGATAATCTTACTCTTGCCCCCAAGCTTCGTCTTAAGGAAGAAAAGCTTACCGTCGAGGAAAAGAAGCTTCGATCCGAAAAGATTGATGCCGACGCGTGGGCTCTCCTTGAGCGTGTCGGACTTAGGGAAAAGGCGGGGTATTATCCCTGTCAGCTTTCGGGCGGACAGCAGCAGCGTGTGGCTATCGCACGCGCTTTGGCTCTCTCACCCGATATTCTCTGCTTCGACGAGCCTACAAGTGCTCTCGACCCCGAGCTTACAGGTGAGGTTCTGAGGGTTATCTGTGACCTAAAAGCGGAAAATACCACTATGATAGTTGTTACTCACGAGATGGAATTCGCGAGAAACGTGTCAGACGTAGTTATGTTTATGTCCGACGGAGTCATCGAGGAGATGGGTTCGCCAGAGGATATTTTCGATCACCCGAAATCAAAGAAAACTCAGCTTTTCCTCAACAAATCACTTGAGACATTTTAATAAAAAATATCGTCGGATCAATTTTGATCCGACGATATTTTTACATATATTTATATCTTTTGCGCATTGCGAAAAGAAATATGACAGATATTATGAGTGCGCATATCTCAGCTACCGAATTCGACCACCAGATACCGTCCACCTCGAGGAATATCGGAAGGATAAGCACCGATGAGGTCTGGAATATCAGCGTTCTTAAAAATGAAATAACAGCGGAAACCATACCGTTATTGAGCGCCGTGAAAAAAGACGACGCAAAGATATTGAACCCTGCAAACACAAAGGATACCGAAAAGATAGCAAAAGCTTTTTTCGTCATTTCAAAGAGCTCGGCATCGTAACCTACAAATATCCGAGCGAGAAGTCCCGACGTACATATAGCAAGAATCGCCAAGGCGATTCCCGATGAAAACATAAGGAGTGTGCTCTTCTTCAATATGTTTTTAAGCTCAGCTGAATTTGACGCTCCGTAGTTATAACCGATTATGGGAGCTGAGCCTATAGTATATCCGATAAACACAGCGATAAAAATAAATTGTACGTACATCAGTACGCCGTAAGCCGAGATGCCGTTTACCCCCGCAAATTTCAAAAGCTGAAAATTATATATAATGCTCACGATCGATGACGATATATTATTCATAAGCTCGGATGAGCCGTTTGCAACCGAACGCAATATCGGTCTCAGCTGCAACCCCGTTTTTACAAAGGATAGAAGACTGCTGTTTGGCAGCGCAAAATAGAAGAGCGGAAGAACTCCGCCAATACATTGGCTGATTCCCGTTGCAAACGCCGCCCCCGCAACGCCCATATTGAATACCGCAATAAAAAGCCAATCGAGAATTATATTTGCAAGCCCCGCCGCAACTGTAGTATAAAGACCGAGCTTTGGCTTCTCGGCAGCAATAAAAAAGCTTTGAAAAACGTTCTGAAGCATAAAGGAAAAGGTGAACCCCACAACGATCCTTCCGTAGACCACACAATCGTTGATGATATCGTCGGTAGCCCCGAGGAAATACGCCACAGGCCGCATAAACACCACTCCCAGAACCGAGAGAATAACACCAAGCAGGAGCGTGAATTCCACCATCATCGTAAAATATCGGTTTGCCTTTACTCTGTCTCCCTCTCCGAGCACCTTTGAAACAAGGGCTGTTCCGCCCGTTCCTATCATAAATCCCATTCCGCCGAGTATCATTACAAATGGCATAACGAGATTTATTGCCGCAAAGGCGTTCTTTCCAACAAAATTGGAAACGAAGAGTCCGTCCACCACACCGTATACCGAAGTAAACACCATCATTATGATGGACGGAAAAACAAATCGCAAAAGCTTTTTATAGGTAAAGTGATCGGAAAGCTTTATAGTCATTTCTCTCTTGTTTCGAACCAATTCTCCGCATATTTTGCTATATAAGGAATAAGATCCTTTATGTTTATTCTCGTGGTATTGATGCAAAGGTCATAGCCTTTTTTGTCTCCCCACCTTATATCAGAAATTATATTGTGGGTATCTGCTCTTCCCTTGTCGATCTGCTTTATCTTTTTCTGAAGCTCCTTGATCGTAAGCTTCTCGTCCTCCTGCATTCTGCCAAGGCATCTCTCGATCTTTGACTCCATATCTGCATAAACAAATATTTTGAATGGATCGGAGTCACGAAGGACCACATCGGAACATCTTCCGACTATAACGCAATCACCCCTTGATGCTATCTCCTTTATGACCTTATTCTGTACCGAATAGAGCCTTGTCATATTAGCGTCTATAGCGCTCGGCATATGGAAGGTCCTCGAATAGGTAACAACGTAATTTCTCGGTGCTCCATTCTCGAGCATTCGCTCCACGTAATGTGTGTCAAGCTCGGCGTGAGTTGCTATTTCATTTATTATCTCAGAATCATAGTATGCAAACCCAAGCTCGTCAGCAAGTCTTTTTGCCACCTCGCGGCCTCCGCTTCCAAATTCACGGTTAACAGTAATTATCTTCATACGATCCTCCTATAATTATCTCTATACTCGTATTATAACACATTTATCATATTTTGTAAAGCACAACTTTTAAAATAAGAAACAGGACTGTCTCAAACAAAAATCCGAGACAGTCCGATCCTAATTTATTGACTTTATCACTGTTTTTTGAGCCACTGCTTAAGATATGCCTCGCAGGCGGTATCTTCCTTGATGATCTTGAAGGCTTCAGCCATCTTGTCGGTAGCATACTTAAGAACACTGCGTCCGATCCTCTCATTGTTGCCGTCGTGGCAATCGGATGAGAGCGAGTTGGGGTAATCAGACATCCAACCGAAGGGGGTATAGAATCCCGCCTTAGTGATATGGTCCATATAGTGTACCGATCTTCCGTCAACATCGTTTACTCTCGAAAGATCAACAAGATCGGGGCGGCAACCGAGAGTCATAGCTGTTTCCATAAGGCATCCGTGTCCCTTGGTTGTGCAGTTCTCGGCATAATTTTTGAGAAGCGCGATATCCTCATCGGTAAGCTCGGGGAAATAATCTCTCTGTCCGTTATCAATCATCTCGAGTATATCAAGAGCTTTCGGCCATGATTTTGAGGAATTATAAACAAATACCATATATTCGTTCTTATCGTGGAGTACACTGCGCGCGAAATTGTTGAGCATAGCATTGTTTCCGCCGTGACCGTTGATAAGTATTATCTTCTTAAAGCCGTTTCTTGCCATCTCCTTGCAGGATTCGTCAAGAATGTCAAACAGGAGCTTGGAGGAAAAGATGATTGTTCCCTTAAATTCACCCGCGCCCTGCTTCTCTCCAAAATACTGGTGTGGGAAAAGAACTATAGGCTCTTTTTCCGCCGCGCGCTCGGCAACTCCCGCCGCGTGGTAAACATCCTGTCCGAGTGGAAGATGCTTTCCGTGGTGTTCAACGCATCCCACAACAAGTCCGCAAACGCCCTTCGATTTCTCGACAGCCGCCTCAAAGTCTCCCGATAAAATTTCTGTCCAAAGCATATTGATCTCCTTCCGCCGCTAACGGCACTGAAAATTAAGGCTCTCGCCCTATTGTCAAGGCGATTATATCACAAAAAGAAAGGAGTGTCAATAAACAAACGGAATTTTAAAAATATTTTTTGACAAAAGAACTAAACAAATGTAGCCTCCATTTATTACCTCTTTTTTGTATAAAAAAATTCTCGGAAACAAAGTTCCCGAGAATTTTTGGTGGAGCATTCGGACTTAAATCCGAACCAATGTAATTTTCACTTTTTAACTCTTCGCTATTACCTATTACTTCAAAATTCTCGGGAGCATTTTGAGTGAAAAGTGAAGAGTGAAAAGTGAAGAGTGAAGAGGTAATAAGTAAAAATTCTCGGAAACAAAGTTCCCGAGAATTTTTGGTGGGCCATCAGGGACTCGAACCCCGGACCGACCGGTTATGAGCCGGTAGCTCTAACCAACTGAGCTAATGGCCCTCAGTTGCGACCTTAATATTATAGCTTATATATTTCGATTTGTCAATAGCTTTTTTAAAAATATTTTTAATTTTTTTATTTTTTCCTCGACAGCTTTTTCTTGATTTATTTTTCCTCTTTTGTTATCCTTATTTATACTGAAATAAAAAAGAAAAAGGAGTAAACTGAAATGAAAAAAATTTTATCACTGATTTTTGTAATGACACTTGCAATATCTGTCTTCTCAGCCTGTCAAAGGAGTGGCGGAGAGCCAACGACACCTTCGGCTACAACTCAGTCCTATGAAGCACAGATCAAGGCACTGGAGGACAGAATTGCGGCACTGCAAAATGACCGTCTTTCCTCCGACTCAGAAAATCAGAAGCAGATAGAGTCGCTGAAGGCACAGATCGAGGAGCTGAAGAAAAACGGACACAGCAATACCTCTCAGACCACACAATCCACCGCAACCACATCACCAAAGGCAATATTTATCTACACCATCGAGGAAGGAAAAGCGATAATAACAGGGTTTACGGGTGACGATGACAATCTGCTTATCCCCTCCTCCATCGACGGATTTGAGGTATATGCCATAGCAAGTAACGCTTTCGAGGGGTATTCATTCAAGTCTGTTATTATTTCCGACGGAGTTCAGGTGATAGATTGGTTCTCTTTTTATAACTGCAAGGAGCTCGAAGCAATTACTATCCCATCAAGTGTAAGAAAAATAGGCTATTCGGCATTTGACGGCTGTGCCAAGCAGTTCACCGTCTACTGTGAATCAGGCTCGTTTGCCGAAAGCTATGCGCGAAGCTACGGAATTACATACGCGATAATGTGAGTTGATCTTTTTCTATTGACTTTTTCTTTTCTTTGCTTTATACTATACGTAATAATATTGAAAAGCGAAGGTAATTATTATGTTGATAAAGGGTCTTCAGAAAACCACCCTTCTGGACTTTCCTCAAAAGGTGGCGTGTACCGTTTTTACGGGAGGGTGCAATTTCAGGTGTCCATTCTGCCATAACGCGTCTCTCGTCCTCGGTGCGGGTGATGCCGACAGTATATCGGAAGATGAGTTCTTCTCCTTTCTTCAAAAAAGAAAAAATATTCTTGACGGAGTCTGCATCACGGGCGGAGAGCCTATCCTTCAGGTCGGGCTTGAGGATTTTATAAAGCGGATACGTGATATGGGATTTGCCGTAAAGCTCGACACAAACGGATCGTATCCCGACAGACTCGGAAACCTTCTCTCAAAAGGTCTTCTCGACTACGTTGCCGTAGACGTAAAAAACTCAAAGGAGAAATATCCTCTAACCTGCGGCACTGAGGTTGACACAAAAAAGATCTCCGAGAGTATTTCTATGCTCATATGTGGGAATACTCCATATGAGTTCCGAACGACGGTGGTGAGAGAGCATCACACACCACAAGATATAGTGGATATAACCGAATGGATCAAAGGCACGAAAAAATATTTTCTTCAATGCTTCACCGATTCGGGAGACCTCATTTCAGATGGACTTTCGGCATATTCCCCCGAAGAAATGGCTCAAATACTCGCTTTGGCGCAAAAAAACATCCCCGAAACAGAGCTCAGAGGAATCTGAGCTCTATTCTTCTTTTCTATGTTTTTATACAATATATTGTGATTTTAGACAAGCCTCCTATCAATATATTGTGGGAACTCACAATTGACAAAATTATTTTTTTGTTATATACTATTATACGTCGAACAATCACTAAAAATTTATGAAAAGGAGAAAGCAAATGTATCAGGTTTTAAAAAGAGACGGAAAAGTCGTTGATTTTAAGATCGAAAAAATCAATGAAGCTATCAAGCTCGCTTTTGAAGCACAGGAAAAGAATTACCACCCCGATGTTATCGATCTGCTCGGTCTTAAGGTAACGGCAGACTTTGAACCCAAAATAAAAGAAGGACTTATTGCAGTGGAGGATATCCAGGACAGCGTTGAGTCGGTCCTCGTTCAGGCGGGATACGCAGACGTTGCTAAGGCTTATATTCTCTACCGTAAGCAGAGAGAAAAGCTCCGTAACCTTAAGTCCACCATTCTTGACTACAAGGAGCTGGTAGACAGCTACGTTAAAAATATCGACTGGAGAGTTAAGGAAAACTCCACCGTCACATATTCTGTAGGAGGACTTATTCTCAGCAACTCGGGAGCTATCACGGCTAACTATTGGCTCTCCGAGGTATATGACGAGGAGATCGCCAACGCTCACAGAAACGCTGATCTCCACCTCCACGACCTCTCTATGCTCACAGGATATTGCGCAGGATGGTCGCTCAAGCAGCTCATTCAGGAGGGTCTCGGCGGAGTCGTCGGAAAGATCACCTCTGCTCCCGCAAGTCACCTCGCAACCCTCTGCAACCAGATGGTAAACTTCCTCGGTATTATGCAGAACGAGTGGGCAGGCGCTCAGGCATTCTCTTCCTTTGACACTTATCTTGCCCCCTTCGTTAAGGTGGACAACCTCACATACGATCAGGTAAAGAAGTGCATCGAATCCTTTATCTACGGTGTAAACACCCCCTCGCGTTGGGGTACTCAAGCTCCCTTCTCCAACATCACGCTTGACTGGAAAGTTCCCGCAGACCTTGCTGAGATGAACGCTATCGTCGGTGGCAAGGAAATGGACTTCAAGTACAAGGATTGTCAGGCTGAAATGGATATGGTCAACAAGGCGTTCATCGAGATAATGATCGAGGGCGACTATAACGGACGCGGATTCCAGTACCCTATCCCCACCTACTCTATCACAAGCAACTTTGACTGGTCCGATACCGAAAACAACCGTCTTCTCTTTGAGATGACCGCTAAGTACGGAACTCCCTATTTCTCCAACTATATCAACAGCGATATGGAGCCCAGCGACGTAAGGAGTATGTGCTGCCGTCTCAGACTCGACCTTCGTGAGCTTCGCAAGAAGTCGGGTGGATTCTTCGGAAGCGGAGAAAGCACAGGTTCTATCGGCGTTGTTACCATCAATATGCCGAGAATTGCTTACCTCGCTGAAAACGAGAGCGATTTCTACAGCCGTCTCGCTCACATTATGGACATTGCGGCTCGTTCGCTCAAGATCAAGAGAACTGTTATCACAAGACTCCTCAACGAGGGTCTCTATCCTTACACAAAGAGATATCTCGGAACATTCGAGAACCACTTCTCTACCATCGGTCTCGTTGGTATGAACGAGGTTGGTCTCAACGCAAAGTGGCTCAAGGCTGACCTTACTCACAAGGAGACTCAGGAATTCACAAAGGACGTTCTCAACTTTATGAGAAACAGACTCTCCGACTACCAGGAGAAGTATGGCGATCTCTACAACCTCGAGGCTACTCCCGCAGAGTCAACGTCCTACAGACTTGCTAAGCACGACATCAAGAGATTCCCCGACATTATCACGGCTTCCGAGGGTAACAAAGTTCCCTACTACACCAACTCCTCTCATCTCCCCGTCGGATACACCTCCGACATTTTCGAGGCACTTGACGTTCAGGACGACCTCCAGACTCTTTACACCTCGGGAACTGTCTTCCACGCATTCCTCGGTGAGAAGCTGCCCACATGGCAGTCCGCGGCAAATCTTGTTCGCAAGATCGCTGAAAACTACAAGCTTCCTTACTATACCCTTTCTCCCACATACTCGGTCTGCAAGACTCACGGTTATATTGCGGGTGAGGCATTCACCTGTCCTCATTGCGGTGAGAAAACAGAGGTATACAGCCGCATAACAGGTTACTACAGACCCGTTCAGAACTGGAACGACGGTAAGTCCGAGGAGTACAAGTCACGTAAGCTTTATGACATCGGCGCTTCTATGAACAAGCACGGTTACAATATGAACGCTAACCCCTCCGACAGCTGCTGTGCCGAGATGGTTGCGAGAGTTGCGCCCGTTGAGACCGATGCCGATACAAAGCTCCTTCTCTTCGCTACAAAGACCTGCCCCAACTGCAAAATGGCTGTAAAGTTCCTTGACGACGCTGGAATCGTTTACGACAAGCTCTTCGCTGAGGAAAACGCTGATCTTGTTGCTAAGTACGGAATCAAGCAAGCTCCCACACTCGTTGTCGTGAATGGCGACAACGCTGAAAAGATAGTTAACGTTTCCAACATTCGCAAGTTTGCTGAAGAAGCGTAAATAACAATTTTATAGGGGAAGAAGCTTTTCTTCCCCTATAAATGTGAAGAAAGGATTTTATAATGCACGATATAATCATTATCGGCGCAGGTCCTGCGGGACTGACCGCCGCTCTTTATGCGCTCAGAGCCGATAAAAAGGTTCTTGTTATTGAAAAAGATACCTTCGGCGGGCAGATCACCTTTTCGCCCAAGGTCGAAAACTACCCTGCCCTTATGCAGGTCAGCGGAAACGAGCTTGCCGATATGCTTCTGGATCAGGTAATATCCCACGGAGCTGACATCGAAATGGCTAAGGCTGAAAGGATCACTCCCGAGGACGGCGGCTTCACGGTAACGACCGATCACGGCAGCTTCACCTCAAAGGCGGTTATTATCGCGGCGGGCTCAAAGCATCGCCATCTCGGACTTGACCGTGAGGAGGAGCTTACGGGCGAGGGCGTTTCATACTGTGCGGTATGTGACGGCGCTTTCTACGCGGGACGTGACGTTGCTGTTATCGGCGGAGGAAACACTGCCCTTCAGGAGGCTGTTATGCTCAGCGAATACTGCAAGAAGGTCTACGTTATTCAGAACCTTGCTACAATGACGGGCGAAGGCAGACTCGTCGCAAAGCTTGAGACAAAGGACAACGTTAGCTTTATATTCAATTCGGTCGTTACAAAGCTCGTGGGCGACGAAAAGCTCCGCAAGATCGAGATACGAAACACCGAAACAAACGAAGAAAAGGAGATCGAGCTTGACGGTCTTTTCGTCGCTATAGGTCAAGTTCCCGAAAACCAAGCCTTTGAGAATATTGCCGATCTCAACGATTACGGATATATCGACTCGGGTGAGGATTGTCTCACTAAGACTCCCGGAGTCTTCGTTGCGGGAGATTGCCGCAAAAAGGCTGTCAGACAGATCACTACCGCAACGGCAGACGGTGCTGTAGCGGCACTTGCGGCTTGCAGATATATCGACAGATAAGCGAAACATAAAATACTTAACCGCTTTTACTATCATTGCTTGACAGTAAAAGCGGTCTTTTTTATTCCTCGCGGCGTCCTATCCAATTCATATACTTGAAATCGGTGCGGCAATATCTGTTATATTGCGCTTCTACTTTACTGATACCCGAATATTCATCTTCTTCCAGAAGATTCGCGAAAAAAGGAAGATCCTTTGAGGTCGACGGCAGGGTTTTCTTTCCAATATCACGCCAGACATATTCGGCATCTGTAACATATATCTGTATTGGGAAGACCCTTACGACGTTTATCATTCCAACGTATTTGATATTTTCAGAGGGACAGTCGATATCGGCAACACCTCCGTTTTTGAGGTCATAAGCAACCGATACGTGGCAGGTACAGAGCTTTTTCGGCTCGCTTCCCTTCACAAAATACCCCTTTTCTCCTCTGCTTCCACGCGGATCGTTTTTGCAAGCGTCACTCATAACCATTCCCGAGTCGGCACAATACTCCGCCTCTATAACGTTTCCGCTTTCGGGAAATCCCCGAAGGACCTCGCCATCATCAAGGAGCGCTTTGTGAATAGACGTCATAATGTCATTCCAATATTTTATGGAAGTATTTGACGCCGAGTCCAAAAGCGCCTTGGGATACTCGTAGCCATACCAACATCCGCAAATATAATGCGAGGTATAGCCAACAAACCATCTGTCGTAATTGTTCTGCGTAGTTCCTGTTTTTCCCGCACATTCAACAAGCTCGTCAAGGCTCACCGAGGTCGCCGTGCCGTTTTTAATAACGTTTTCAAGCATCATCGTCATTATTTCGGCGCTTTCCTCAGATATCACCCGTTCGCCTTTATAATCTTTTCGCAGCACCTCGTTACCCCATATATCGGTGACAGACAGATAAGAGCGAGTGTGATTGTAAACACCGCCTGCCGCAAAGATCGAATAGGCTGCGCTCACCTCCCTGAGAGTCGCTCCGTAATTGAATTGTCCAAGCCCCAGCGCGGCGTAATCCTTGTCACTTATGACAGTACCGTCGGGAAGCATTTGAGACTCGATAAGACTCTCTATATGAAGCTTATTCTTCAAAAAATCGAAAGAGGAATCAAGTCCGAGATCCTGTAGAACTCTTATGACTACGGTGTTTATCGAATGCTCGACGGCATAGTTTATATTCGTAAGCCCTCGATATATACCGTTAGAGTTTTTAGGCCAAGGCACGGGCTCTCCCGCTTCCCTTGTTCCTTCAGTACCGAAATTCACGGGTACGTCATCATAGACCGTTGCCCAATTTATGATTCTCGAATCAATGGCGGGAGCATAGACCGAAAGAGGCTTTATAACAGATCCCGCGGGTCGTAGGGTCTGAGTAGCAAAGTTCTGCACTCTGTTTCCGCTCTTCTTGCCGATAGCCCCCGCCACTCCTACTATATCCCCCGTTTTGCTATCTATTACTATCATTGAGGATTGCGGATTCTCTGCCGACGTGGTATAATGAAAATTTGAGACGTTGCTATAGTATTTCTCAAGCTCACTCTGCACGTTAATATCCATAGCGGTATATATTCTGAGCCCTCCCGTGTAGATAAGCAGATTTGCCATCTGTCGGCTATAGCCCTTCTCGGAAATGAGGTCGTTTATAACGTCATCTATAACCATATCCACGTACCAGGAATTAATATCCTTTTTCCCTTGGCTCTCGGTCTGGCGAATGGTTATCTCACTCGTCGAGGCCTCGTTATACTCCGATTCGGTGATATAGCCCTGCTCATACATCTCCTGAAGTATGACATTTCTTCTTTTCTTATTATTTTCGGGATTACGTATGGGATTATAATAAGATGGGCTGTTTGTTATTGCCGCTATCGTTGCCGCCTCAGAAAGAGTAAGCTCACTCACGTCCTTGGAAAAATAATAGTTTGCCGCCGACTGAACACCGTAACAGCCGTCCGAGAGATTTATTATATTCATATACATCTCGAGTATCTCTTCCTTGCTCATCTTTGTCTCAAGATCAAGCGCCCACATTATCTCCTGTATCTTACGTTGGAAGGAATAGTCATCGTTTTCGGTTACGTTTTTCACAAGCTGCTGTGTTATTGTCGAGCCACCGTAGCTATCACTGAAATTGAGAAAATAATTCAGCCCCGCGGAAATGCTTCTCTTCCAATCAACACCCGAATGTTTAAAAAAGCGCTTGTCCTCTATGCTGACAAAGGCATATTTGAGGTGATCGGGAATCGACTCATAGGATACGTATTCGCAACGGTATCCGCCGTAAAGCTCCTCGTCACCGAGAAGAACAGCCTCTCCGACTCGATTTTCTCTGTCACTGAAATCGTAATAATAGAGCTTTGTTGACGATCCGGACCCAACCGAGCTGAAAAGCTCTTCATCGATCTCCTTCTCTATATTTTTTTCCACGTAGATCGCAAAGCAAAGTCCGACCGCCGTTAATGAAACCGCTGTGACCAAAGAAAAAACTGTTAGCAGCTTCAAGCAAAAAAAGAGAATCCTTTTTCCTTTTTCTTTTTTATTCTTCATTTTTACTCCCAAGAAAATTTTTCTACTATATTGTTCCACATAAATCGAATATATAAACAAAAAAAGACCGATAATATCAAAAAAGATCATCGGAGGAATATATGAAAAGATCTAATTTTCTTATCTGTCTTTTTGGAACATATTCTGCAATATTGCTGTTTGCCACTTTAATTTCGCTCTCAATAATTTTTATTAAGCTTGAAAAGCCCACCGAAAAAATAGTGGAAACGGTGGTTGAGACCGATTATATCTACGTTTATAAAGAAGCCTCCTCGGTCAAAACTGAAGCCTCCTCGGAGAAAGAAGAGGAGTTCTTTCTTATAGCGCGGGAATACGAGCATAAAATAGGCATATTTGATGCCGATGACAAGCTGATAAAAATAATTGATGTCAATACCGCCACTCTCCCAGAGGCAGACCGAAAACTCTTGCGAACGGGTATAAAGCTCTATTCAAGGGCTGAGCTCAACTCTTTGATCGAGGATTACTCAGATTAAAAAAAGCGGGGGCAGTCGCAAATGCAAATTTGCGACTGCCCAATATTTATTTTATTACTACGTTGCCGTCCCCCAAAAGTGCCCTTAGCTCTTTTATGAGATACTGCGATACGTCAGCGCCCATATTTGTTGAAATGTATTTACCTCGCGCTGAATCGTACAATATTACGTCTGTTCTTCCGTCAAATATCGCCACAAGGTTAATGGCTTTGCGGCAGACCTCACATTCCATATCGGGTACTCTGAGGAATAGCTTTGTAGCTTTTTCCAAGGGTAAATCCTTTTTTTCCTTTTCATAGGATACTGTTTCTTGCGTGGCTTTTCCCTTTTTTTCGTTCTCCGCGATCCTCTCAAATTCAGCGTTCTCAAGGAGCTCCTTAACACATGAAATGATGATCCTCGGCGCTTCGTCGTCCTTCCGTGTAAGATTTCCGCTTATTGCGACGGCATTATCCACTCTGAAATAATGAGAAAATCTCGCGTATTGAGCCGTAAAGGCGATACACTCTATCTCACCGTATCGGTCCTCCACAGTAAGGAATGCCATTTTTTCGTCCTTTCGTGTGGTTTTGACGTTTATGCCGTTGATTATAACCGCAATTTTGACGGGCATCCTCTCATCGCTCTCCTCGTTTTCAAGTATCTCGGATATCGGAATCGCGCCCATTGCGCCTATATTACTTGAGTAGCTATCCAGTAGATGACCCGAGAAATACATTCCCGAGCACTCCTTTTCAAGCATAAGCTTCTCCTTGAGGCTGAACTCGGGCATATCGGGAAGATCATAGCCCGACGAGTCGGAAAGCTCCTCAACCGCCGAGAAGATGTCAAGCTGCCCCGAAAGATTTCTTCTCTTTTTTTCCATCGCCATATCGATGATCTTCTCATAGACCGCAAGCATACTGCTTCGGGTATGTCCGAGAGAGTCAAACGCTCCCGATTTTATAAGTGCTTCGATCATTCTCTTATTGAGATCATATTCGGACATTCTGTCTATAAAATCGTCAAATCCCGAAAAAACAGCGTTTTCTCTTTCTCTCAGTATATCGTCGAGAAACTGTTTTCCAATATTCTTCAGTGCAAGGAGGCCAAAAAGGATATTGCCACCGCTTGGTGTGAAGTACATTCCGCTCTTGTTTATATCGGGTGGAAGTACCTGTATCTTATATTTCGAGCATTCGGAAATATACTCGGCAAGCTTCGGCAGATTTCCGAGCACCGATGTCATAAGCGCCGCCATATACTCGCAGGGGTAATGAGCTTTTAGATAAGCCGTGCGGAAGGATATTATCGCATACGCCGCCGCGTGTGACTTATTAAAGGCGTAATTAGCAAAGGAGCTCATATCGTCGAAAAGCTGTTCGGCTTTTTCACTGTCGATACCGTTTTTCGCCGCTCCCTCAACGAAGCTTCCCCGCTCTGCCTCAAGGACACTTGCTTTCTTTTTCGCCATTGCGCGTCTGACTATATCAGCGTGACCGAAGGAATATCCCGCTATCTCGCGGAAAATGCTCATTACCTGCTCCTGATACACAGTACAGCCATAGGTAGATCCAAGTATATTTTTAAGCTGTGGCAAAAAATATTCGGTATTCTCGGGATCGTGTCTTGACTTAATGTATTTCGGGATAGAGTCCATCGGACCCGGACGGTAAAGGGCGATCGCCGCCACAATATCGTCAAATCTGTCGGGCATAAGCTCTGTGAGCACCTGACGCATTCCACCAGACTCAAGCTGAAATACTCCCTGAGTATTTCCCTTTGATATCAGCTCATAGGTAGCCTTGTCGTCAATAGAGACCCTTGTGATATCAAATTCGGGCTCTCTTTTTTTGATCGAACGGCAGGCGTCATCGATTATAGTGAGGTATCTCAGCCCGAGGAAGTCAAATTTCAAAAGACCGAGCTTACCTATAATGTCCATATCAAACTGTGTTACTACCGTTCCGTTACTCATAGACAGCGGAACACTATCGGTTATCGGCATATCGGTAAGAACGAGTCCCGCCGCGTGAACAGTAATATTTCTCGGCATTCCTTCAACTGCCGCGGCAGTGTCAAGCAGCAGCTTTATTTCGTCGGAATTTTCATAAAGCTCCTTGATCTCGGCGCTTTTCATCGCGTCGGCAAGTGTTACTCCAAGCTCCTTGGGTATTGCTCTCGCTACCACATCAACGTCGGAATAGGACATTCCGAGCGCTCTTCCAACGTCTCTCACGGCAGCCTTAGCGGCAAGAGTGCCAAACGCCACTATCTGCGACACGTGATCGTCACCGTATTTACGGTACATATATTCGATGACCTCTTCGCGGCGGTTATAGCAAAAGTCAACATCAATATCGGGCATACTCACTCTTTCGGGATTCAAAAATCTCTCAAAAAGGAGATCAAAGGCAACCGAGTCAACGTCGGTTATTCCAATAAGATATGCCACAAGGCTTCCCGCTCCCGAGCCTCTTCCCGGTCCTACGGGGATATTTTTCGATCGGGCAAAATTAACGTAATCCTGAACTATCAGAAAATAGTCCGAAAAGCCCATGTTTTCTATTACAGAAAGCTCATATTCGAGTCTTTCGGTATATTCTTCTTTATTATGGTCGGTGAAGGTGATCGCACCCGAGGATATCTTTTTCGAAAAGCCCTCGAGCGTGAGTCTGCGCAGATATTCCCCCGCCCTTTCGCCGTTTGGTGTTTTAAAGGTAGGAAGCTTTGGAACGTCAAAGGAAAACTCAAAGTCGCACATTTCCGCGATCCTTACGGTGTTCTCTATTGCCCCCTCATATTTTCCGAAGAGAGCCCTCATCTCCTCTGTGGTCTTATAGTAAAACTCGTCGGTCTCAAAGCCTATAGGTCTTCCTTCCGTTATGACCTTATTGGTCTGAATGCACATAAGGACTGCCTGGGTCTGAGCGTCCTTTTTTCTGAGATAGTGGCAGTCATTCGTGGCTACCATAGGCAAAGAGCACTCCTCGGCAAGTCGTGCGAGACTTGGCAATATCTGCTCCTGCTCGGCGAGTCCGTGGTTCTGCAGCTCTATATAAAAGTTATCTTTTCCAAATATTGAAGAAAGCTCTCTTGCGTGTGCGACAGCTCCCTCATAGTTACCCGAAATAATAAGGGACGGAATTGCCCCCGCAAGGCAGGCTGACAGTGCTATAAGTCCTTCCGAATGGCTCTTAAGCAGCTCTATATCAACTCTCGGCTTTGAATAAAAGCCCTCGGTATATCCCTTTGACACAAGATATATCAGGTTTTTATATCCCACCTCATTTTTGCAAAGAAGCACAAGGTGGTAGGGCTTGCCCGCGGCTTGGGTCTTATCAAATCTTGTGGTAGGAGAAACGTAGACCTCACAGCCGATTATCGGCTTTATTCCCGCCTTTTTACAGGCGTCAAAAAAGGCAACAGCTCCGTACATTACACCGTGGTCTGTGAGTGCCACGGCGGTGTGTCCGCATTCTGCCGCCCTTCGTGGAATCTCGGAAATACGGCAAGCACCGTCAAGCAGACTGTATTCACTGTGCAAATGCAGATGAACAAAATCTCCCATATCAAGTACCTCCCGTATTTCCGTTTATTTTTTATCAGTCAAAATTGATTCTCTCGTCCTCGATGACAAGGGGTCTCTTCATCACTCTCGCGTTAATATTAAGTATGTACTCTCCGATAAGTCCGATGAAGAATATCTGAAGTCCCGCAAGGAAGATGAGTGTGAGTATGATCGCCGCAGTTCCCGTCTTAAAGAGATCATTCTCTATGATCTTGAGGATTATGCAGACAAGAGCCGCAAGAGCGCTTCCAGCGCACATAAATCCTCCGCCGAAGACAGCCATTCTCGGTCCGATCTTGGTGTATGATGTAAAGGAAAGCATAGCCGCGTCGTAAAGGCTGAAGAAATTGTTGCTTGTCTTTCCCGCTCTTCTCTTCTGCTGCTCGTATTCGATGGTTTTGAATTCAGGTCCAAGCTCTCCAACGATACCTCTGATGAAGGGTGTGGGGTCGTCGAGGTCACGAAGCACCTGAACAAAGCTCTTATCATAAAGACCGAAACCCGTGAAGTGCTCGATCTGCTCGACCTTTGAGGTCTTCTTTATGAGCTTATAGTAAAGGCTGCGAAGAGCGTACATCAGCTTACTCTCCTTGCTCGACGTCTTTACTCCAATTACAATTTTATATCCCTTTTCCCATTCCTCAACGAATTTTGGGATCATATCGAGGGGATCTTGGAAATCACAGCATATCGTGATCGTGCAATCTCCTGTTGTCTGACAGATAGCGTGATAGGGCGAATTGAACTGACCGAAGTTTCTGGTGTTGAAGATAGCCTTTATTTTTTTATTTCCCTCACAGATCTTGCGAAGAAGCGGACGTGTATTGTCCTTAGAACAGTTATCGATAAAAATTATCTCATAATCATACTGAGGCATTGCCTCAAGCTGCTTAACAAGCGCCTCGCTCATTGGAACTACGTTTTCTTCCTCGTTATAGCAGGGCACCATAATGCTGAGTTTTTTCATATCGCTATATTACTCCTTTAAGTTTTTTGCCATATCGGCTCTTACCCAATCAACAGTTTTGCGAATTCCCTCTTCAAAGCTTACACTCGGCGCAAACCCCGTATCCTTCGTCAGCTTTTCAATATCGGCGCAAAGGTACATAACCTGGTTTTCTGCGTATGGTCTCATTCCGAGACCAAGCTCACAGTTGGGGTTCGCAGCATCGCGCATCTTAAGGATATACTCCTTAAGAGGTGCGGGATCACCGCTTCCGAGGCAGTATATTCCTCCGTCCTCGCCCTTCTCGGCAATCGCGAGAAGCGCCTTTGCGGCATCCTCCGAGTACATATAATCCCAGATCTGCTCGCCGGGAGTGAATTCAGCCACCTCTCCGTTTATCATCTTTCGGAGAGTTGAGATGACCATTGACACCTCGTTGTCGTAAGGACCGTAAACACTGAGAATTCTCGCCCATACCTGCTTTATGCCGAGAGAGGAGCACATTATTCGGCTCATTCTTCCCGCGCAAAGCTTGGCAATGCCGTATCCCATCTCGGGGTTGGTCGGCGTCTTATCCGAGAGTCTTCCCTCAACGCGTCCGTACTCCGCCTGAGAGCCCGCGCCCACAAACACAGAGCAACCGAAACGGTGCGCGAGGGCTACCGCATCAAGTGTATATTCAACATTTTTGTTCTGAAGAAACATATCGTTTCTTGCCGCGCCCGTTGTTCCAACCCATCCGAAGTGGAAGAAGATATCGTACCTTTCATTCTCAGTGGGATTGTAATTTTTCAGGTCGCTAAGGTCGCAAGCGGCGATCTTCACCTTTTCCGACGTCTTTATTCTCGCGTTTCTCGCAGAACCGGGACGGGACAAGACGAGTACGTCGATCCCATTTTTCTCAAGCTCGGATATAAGCGCCATTCCGACCGCTCCGGTAGCTCCCGTAATAACCGCCTTCATAAAAATTTTTCCTTTCGGTTAGTTTTTTATTTCTTCTTTACAGCAGAAACAGCGCCAGAAAAAACTGTCGCTGATTCTACGCTTATTTACTTAGAGTGTTCCCTCTATCCAATTTGCCGAAGCGATAAATGCCTTCATCTGAGAATCCATACATTCACCGATATCACCGCCGTCGCGCAGACACTTCGTCCACTCAACGGTATATTTTACAGCATCTCCGAGATTCCAACAAGGTGTCCAGCCGAATACCGTCTTAAGCTTCGAGCAATCAAGCTTCAGGAAGTTAGCCTCGTGAGGTCCTCCGTCATACTTGTTTATCCACTTCATTCCCTCTCCCCAGGTATTGCAGAAGAGGTCAACAAGGCTACCCGTCTTAAAGCAATCCACCTCATCAGGACCTACGTTGTAGTAGCCCGAGTAGGAGATATCCTGATACTGAGCCGCCGCGATCATAAGATATGCCATAACAGGCTCAAGCACGTGCTGATAGGGTCTTGTTGAATGGGGATTTCTGACTATAATATCGCGATGCTCAAGCGCCGCTCTTATGCAGTCAGGGATAATTCTGTCGTTTGCGTAGTCGCCGCCGCCGATAACGTTACCCGCGCGGGCAGTTGAAACGGCGATAGCGGTATTCGCAAAGAAGGAATCCTTATAGCAATGGGTCACAAGCTCCGAGCAGGATTTACTGTTGGAATAAGGATCGAAGCCGTCAAGAGGCTCACACTCTCTGTATCCCCACTCCCACTCATTATTCTTATACACCTTATCGGTGGTCACGTTGAGGACCGACTTAACGCCCGAGGAAAGTCTGACACACTCAAGAATATTGACCGTTCCCATAACGTTCGTCTCGTAGGTATAACGGGGATCTTTATAGCTGTCTCTGACTATAGGCTGTGCCGCAAGGTGAATAACGATCTCGGGATCTGCCTCATCAAAGCAAGCCTTGAGCGCGGCAAAATCGCGAATGTCTCCGATATGGGATCTTATTCCCTCAGAAGCATTGCTGATCTCAAAAAGCGAGGGGTTCGTGGGAGGCTCAAGAGAAAATCCCGTTACCTCAGCTCCAAGATTTTTAAGAACTCTGCACATCCATGAGCCCTTAAAGCCCGTATGACCTGTGACAAAAACTCTTTTTCCTGAATAAAAACTCAAATCAAACATAAATCAATCCCACTTCTTCCAAGGAGCGTTTCCGCTGTTCCAGATCTTTTCAAGATTTTCCTTATCTCTCTGGGTATCCATACACTGCCAGAAGCCCTCGTGTCTATATGCCATAAGCTGACCGTCACGAACAAGCGCCTCAAGAGGCTGCTGCTCGAATACAGTGGAATCACCCTCGATATAATCAAGAACCTTGGGGTCAAGAACCATATATCCGCCGTTTATCGGGATACCGTCAACGTCCTTCTTCTCTCTGAAGGATGTGATGTTACCATCCTTATCCATCTTGATAACGCCAAAGCGCTGTCCCGCGTTAACGACAGTCATCGTTGCGAGTTTACCGTGTGAGCGGTGGAATTTCTCAAGCTCATTGATATCGATATCGCAAACACCGTCTCCGTAGGTGAGCATAAAGGGCTCGTCACCAACGTAATTCTTGATCCTCTTTATTCTTCCGCCCGTCATAGTGTTAAGGCCTGTATCAACAACAGATACCTTCCACTGCTCGGCAAAATTTTTATGGACGGTCATACGCTTTTCGTTGTGTGTAAAATCGAAGGTTACGTCGGAATTATGAATGAAATACTGATTAAAGAAATCCTTGATCACGTGTTGCTTATATCCGCAGCAGATAACGAACTCGTTATATCCGTGTGCAGAATAGCTCTTCATTATGTGCCAGAGAATTGGCATTCCTCCGATCTCGATCATAGGCTTGGGCTTAAGATGCGATTCCTCGGAAATTCTCGTTCCGAATCCTCCTGCCAAAAGAACAACTTTCATTATATTTTTTCCTTTCTTATTGCTTTCTTTTGAAACGAAAGCATTTTTTGCAGCTCCGAAGACAGATTTTCAGTCAACAGACCCACACTTTCGTATATGATATCATATTTTTCGTCAATTGTCAACAGTAAGATAAAAATATCGGGTAAAAATGCTTCAAAAAACTCTTTATTTTTCCATTTCGAGCAAAAATGACTTATATTTTGCGACAGTCATTCCGTACAGCTTATCTCCATACGATATCCGATCCATAGCTTTTCCGTTATGATGATATAGTGAAACGTCTCTTCCCGAGAAAAGAAAGATATGATATTCCTGTCTTCCACCGTTGTTCTCGCAGGGCGAAAGCGACAGCCTTCCGAGTATTTTTTCATAGACGCTGTGGCTCATCTTCCCGTCCTTACCGAAGACCTCAGAGACCTTCTTTCTGCGCAACACGCAGTGTGAGTCATTGAATATCAAATTGGTATTTCTGTAAAACTCATCCCACAGCTTTATGGCATAGAGCTTTCTGCCTGTGTCAACCGTAAGGTCGTATGTACGTGACAAGTTTGCAAAAAGAAGGCAAAATATATTTGCCGTTCTTATCTTGTATTTTTTTAGTCTGCATATTCTTCTCAGACGGCAAATAAATGCCGTGCGTCTTACACCTCTTGTAATATAAGGGAGAAGCGTAACAAGAAGTATAAGCAGCAGTACGATAATTGTTAATATCATATTCCTTATCCGATCATTTTTTCAATTTTCTTTTTTCCCACAAGTCCCGTGAGCTCACCTGTTTTCTTCCCGTTTTTATAGAAAAAGGTACACGGGAAAGTCATTGTACCGAAGCTCTCATCAAGGAGGGGCTCATCATCGACGTTCAGGTAATAAAAGCGGCAATCCTTTCGCTCCCTTTCAAGCTCCGAAACAAGCTTTTTCATCATAGCCGAAGCTCCGCAGTAGTCTGCTATAAAGGTAACGGCAATAGTTCCTCTTTTCTTTGATACCTTTCTACGATATTTTTTAAGGCTTATTTTTTTCATCACAGATCTCCGTTCTTTTTTCTTGATTATTTACTGAACGGAGTAGAAAAATTCAAGATTCCTTGGAAATCTCATCTGCTTCTCTGCATATTTTTGCAAGTCTGTGATTAAGACCCGACTTAGTTATGGGGGGCTCGTGAATGAGCGCCAGCTCGGAAAGCGACATATCGTCGTTTTCTATTCTGAGCATCGCCGTCTCATAAAGCTCACGAGGCAGCTTATCAAGCATATTATTTTCAATAAGCTTGTTTATAGCCGCAAGATGTCTTTGGTTGGCACTGACCGATTTCGAGATATTTTCGGCAACAAAGTTTGTGGCACGGTTTTCATTATTTCTTATATCTCGTTCAATATAGGTATTCGTCACGTCAAAGCTTGCCTTCATAGCGCCAACGTAGCTGAGAATATCGGCAATTGCGGTGTTGCTCTTGATGTAGAGAGCGCTTTTGTTGGCTCTGACGGTCCTTTTCATTTCAAATCCGCACTCGGAAAGCAAGGAGCTGACGGGCTCTGAAAGCTCACTGTTCTCCTTCGAGAAGCTGATCTCAAGGTGGTAGCCCTTACGAGGATCGTTGACGGTCGAGGAGGATACCATAAGTCCGCCGATAAATGCCGACTCACATTCGGCGCACCTGAACTTTGCCGCCTCCCGAATACTCTGACCGTGGGAAATTTTCGCGCGAAACGAGGAGAATGCCTTTGAGGAATACTCGAGAAAATATTTTTTTCTCCCGACGTAATACCCCTCTTTTACAGTTGCCTCGGCAACAGCGCCAAGAAGATCTTCTGCCGTCTCGGCACTTTCGCGAAGTCCGAAGGATGTGGCGAAACGGCTCTTGTCGACAGGGGCGGAGTTATAAAGCAATCCGAGGAGAAAGGCTTTTTTACAGCAATTCATTCTCGGCAACGTGGAAAGTATCTCAAGCTTAACAACACTTGAAAATGATAGACACTGATCGCTATTCAACTAACTCCACCTCCCTTGAAAGCTCTATTCCCGTTTTTTCAAAAACTGTTTTACGCGCGTACTCCGCAATGGCGAGAACATCCTCTGCCGTCGCGCCACCGAGGTTCACAATAAATCCTGCGTGCTTTTCCGAAATACACGCACCTCCGACACGGTAACCCTTAAGTCCGCAATCGTCTATAAGCTTCGCGGCAAAATGATCCTTTGGCCTTTTGAAAAAGCTCCCCGCGCTCGGAAGCTCGAGAGGCTGTGAGCTTTTACGGGCATTGTTATTCTTATCCATCAGCTCACTTATAGCCGACTTATCCCCATTGCAAAAGAAAAAAGCAGCTCCAAGACAGATAAGCTCACGTCTTTCAAGATATATACTGTGTCTATAGGAAAGTCGGTTTTCCTCTGCCGTAAGTCGCACAGTTTCTCCTCTTTCTGTGTCGTAAGCGATGCTCTCAACAAGGATATCAGACATCTGCCCGCCGTGAGCCCCCGCGTTCATTACGACAGCGCCCCCGACAGTAGCGGGAATTCCCGAAGCGAATTCCGCACCCGAAAGACAGCGGTCGCGCATTTTTGCGGCGAGTAGCGGAAGAGGTACTCCCGCGAAAATGCGCGACCGCTGTCTTT
>SVSX01000016.1 GCA_015064085.1 Oscillospiraceae bacterium
TTCGAAGAAATTCAACCTATTAGTGTCTCATTTGCGTTTTTTCTGTCGCAAACGGGATCTTTTTATTTATTCTCGGACTTTTTCGGTCTTGCCAAATGTGACAGCCCCTATTTTAGGGTTATGACTTAAAAAATGTTCTTGTTAAAGACAACGATTATATATTCCGCGCATTCGATCTCTTCTATGATCTTAACGTCCTTGGGAAGACTGTCCCTGAACTCTCCCATATTAAAGAGATCGTCATATTCGGTCATATCAAGCAGCAGGAAGTAATCCTTTTGACCCTCAACATCGTCGAACCAGTAGCTCATTGTCTGGTATCTGCGCTTCATAACGACATCGCCCGAGATTTCAACGGTAATAACGTCGACAGCTCCGTCGGATCTGAGGGCGGTCTCGGCAGCATTCCAGAAGGTGGCGTATCCGCGAGTGTACCCCTTTTCAGCAAGAGTATCCGCAACCTTTTGGAGGGAGTCCTCTTTACCGAAATCCTTGTCCATTTCTTTGATCACCTTCGCGTTCTGAAGTGAAGCGAAGATAAGTAAAAGGGAGAGGAGAACGGCAACTCTGCGACAAGCTCCCTTGTTTCCAAGCAAATGCTTTATAAACACCAGAGACGCGATAATAGAGCTTCCGAGGAAGGGGGTAAGCCGCCAATTCGCGTTCGCGAGACCTCCGCAGATAAATCCGAGCATTATTACGACCGTCAGCACAAGATGTGTCCAGGCGACGACCTTGGAATATTTGTCGAGATGCTTGTATCTCGCAAAGAGGACAAAGGGAAGAACGAGAATAATAAGCGCCGTAATGATCGAAATAATGAGCATTATCGAGTTCCCCGAGAAGAGCTCCTCGCTGACGTCTATCTCAATACCGAAAAGAGACAGATATCTGCTCGGGAAGAGCAGCGCGTTGTCTACCCAAGCGCTCATAGGTGCCCATTTTGAGTACGCGTCAGCGTACCCCGCGGTGATAGCGCCGTCGTTTGTGAGCTTGTTGAGCATCACAATACCAATGACCGTACCGATCGCCATAAAAGCGCATATGGCGTATCTTTTCAGTGTCGGCTTGGATATGATGTTATCCGTCTGGAACAGTGTGTACGCAACTATAGCCGCGGCAACGGGTACGACCGTGAGTCCGATGAGCTGGAAGCCGTCGGTGGCTATTCCCGCGCAAAGCAGGGTGAGCAAAAGGGCATATATTGCCGCCTTTATTATGTCCGAGAGCTTCATTCTCGGAAAGTCGCTGAGCTTATCGTAAAGCCTGAACACAAGGTTCAGAAGCAGCATCGTGAAAAGAATTCCGAGACTGTAATATATAACGTGCTCCCACATTATCTCGCGGAGCTTTACCGAAGCCGAGAGCAGCATCACAAGACAGAAGGTTGCGCCCGAGCTTACAGAATATCTCCATTTCATCGCTCTGAAGAGCGAGAGTGCCGAAAGAATGAAGATCACTGTGAACACGCACATACTGAGTATCTGCGCCTTCATTGTGTATCCGAAGATCTTTAGTATAGGAACCATCCACAAGGGTGAGCCGAAGGGAAGGATCGCCGCATATGCAAAATCCTCCGAGAGTATATTGCCCGACTCTATCATCACCTGAGCCCAAAGGAGCGAGTCCGAGCAGTCGGAATGGAAATAACCGAGAGCGGGGCCCGTCACGTAATAAAGGAGCGTGCCGAAGCTGAGGATGAGAAATACAGGGCTTATGATGATCTCAAAAATATTTCTTGGGGTCGTGAAAAAGACCTTGATGCGTTCCTTTATAGAAGCAGGAGCGGTCATGCTGTTTTTTCCTCCGAGGTTTTCTGTTCGTGGTATTCCTTTTCGGTGTTGACCGCCCAGACAACGTCCTTGTCGTTGCTTCCGTCAGCTATTGCTCTTACCGCCTCGATAGCCGTGAGCATAGAGTGGTCCATATTGTTGTATCTGTGCTGACCGTTACGTCCGATGCACCAGAGGTTGTCTATGCCGCTGAGGTAATTCTTGACCTCGTCGAAATTTTCGTAGCTTCCGAAATAAGCGGGATAAGCCTTTTTGATCTTTATTCTCACGCTGTCGAGAACGTTCTCCTCGGAGATGACACCGATCTGAGCAAGCTCGGCGGTGGCGAACTTTATGAATTCATCGTCGGGCATATTCCACATCTCGTCGCCCTCTGTGCAGAAATACTCAAGTCCGACCCATACCGTGTTTTCGAAATCCTTTACCATATAGGGAGACCAGTTGTTGAATATCTGGAGTCTTCCCAGCTTAACCTCTCTCTCCTGAATGTAGATCCAGCAGTCGGGAACAACGTTTCCGACAGTCTTTATCTTGGTCTCGTTCTGAATATTGAGCTTATTTACAAGGAGTCCAACAGTAATGAAATCGCGGTAGGGAAGAGCGGAGGCAGTCTCTCTTACACTTTCGGGTGGAACGTCGCCCATTCCGCAGATAAGATCCTTTACGGGCATACTTGAGAAGTAGTAATCTGCCTCAAATTTCTCCTCTGTTCCGTTGTGATCGGCAGTGACGGAGAGGATATTCTTGCCGTCTGTTTCGATTTTCTTAGCGCCGCAGTTCATTATGATCTCACCGCCCATTTCGGTGACCTTTGCGGCGAGAGCCTCCCAAAGCTGTCCGGGACCCTTCTTGGGGTAAAAATACTGTTCTATAAGCGAGGTCTCGACCTTTGCGCTGTTCTTTTTGAAGGGCTTTGTTACCGCCGAGATCAGAGCCTTCCAAAGAGAAAGCCCCTTAACACGCTGAGCGCCCCAATCAGCCGAAAGGTTTTTGGGGCTTACACCCCAGAGCTTGGTCGTGTAATCCTCAAAGAACATCTCGTAAAGCGGACGTCCGAAGCGGTTTATGTAGAAATTCTCGAGGTTGTCCTCGGGGAGCTTGTGTACGCAGGACCAAAGATATCCAAATCCCGCGCGCATTGTGTTCTTGAAGCCCATATTCTTGAAGGTCTCACCGCTCATAGAGATCGGGTACTTAAAGAATTTTTTGAGGAAGTATATTCTCGAGACCCTGTTTCTGAGAAGCATAACGATCTCGTCGGTCTCGGGGTCAGGACCTTCCTTTGCGATAGGCTTTTCGTTGCCGAGAATGATATCGTCCTTCGAGGGCTTTGCCTGAAGGGGCATAAGCTCCTGCCAGAGGGCGTTGACCTCATCGTTCTTGGAGAAGAAGCGGTGACCGCCGATGTCTATTCTGTTTCCGTTGTGCTCGGCTGTTCTCGAAATTCCGCCGATAACGTCGCTTTCCTCGATGACGATAGGTTTGATGTCTGTATTTTTCAGAAGCTCATACGCCGCTGTGAGTCCCGCAGGACCTGCGCCGATTATAAGAGCCTTTTTAGAATTGTTTTCCATTGTAATTCTCCTGTATTATTTTCCGTGATAAACGAATATTTTTCTGCCGAGGTAGTTCCAAATGAGGACAACACCCTTTACGAACATATTGAGAACGAGATACCATATTCCGTCCTTGCTTACAAAGATCATACCAAGGTGCATAAGTCCTTGCGTGAGGAGGTAACCGATCACGCCGACGGCGGCGTATATCAGAAAAGCCTTGAGACTTTTGCTCTTGTTCTTTTGCTCGTGAGTGGTGAAAACTACGAGAGATGACAGCAGATAGTTAACGATAAGTCCTGCCACGAAGCCTGCCGTGACAGAGCAGGTAAGGGGAAATCCCGTGTTTTTACCGTCAAAAACGAACTCTGTAAAGAGCCAGAGAACGCCCATGTCGATAAGTGCCGAGATACCGCCGACAACAGCATAACGCAAAAATTCAAAGATAAGACTTTTCTTTGAGCTTGCGGCAGTGTTATTCTCGTGGTTTGAGTTTGTTGCCATAGAGCCTCCTTAAAAATAGAAAAAAGAATGAAATATACCCTTATTTTCTTTCATAAAGATAATTATACACCATATTATCCAAAAAGTAAAGGGCTTTTGGAAATTTATATGAATATTGAAGGAAATATTTATGCTTAAAGAGATAAGAATAGGAAATATTACATATTTGAATGGAATAATTCCATTTACATTTTTTTATGTAAGAGATAAAATAAAAGAAAAAGCGAAAGGAGTTTTTTTATGAAGATAAGAATAGGTGTATTGGGAGCTTACCGCGGCAACAGTATGATAAAATACTGCAAGTGTGCCGACAATGCCGAGATCGTTGCGATATGCGACAAAAATCCCGAGGTCCTTGATGACCAGAAGAAAAGATCCGAGGGGTATGATATAACCTTTTACGACAATTTTGAGGAATTTATCAAGCACGATATGGATGCTGTGGTTCTCGCGAACTACGCAAATCAGCATGCTCCCTTTGCGATAAGAGCGATGAAGGAGGGAAAGCACGTTTTTTCCGAGGTCCTTCCCGTGCAGACTCTTAAGGAGGCTGTGGAGCTTATCGAGACGGTGGAAGAGACAGGAAAGATATACGCTTACGGCGAGAATTACTGCTATATGCCCGCTCCAAGAGAGATGAAGAAGCTCTACAGAGAGGGAAAGATCGGTGAGTTTGAATACGGAGAATGTGAGTACGTTCACAACTGTGAGCCGATATGGCCTTCAATAACCTACGGTGAGAGAGACCATTGGCGTAACAGAATGTATTCGACCTTTTACTGCACCCACTCTCTCGGTCCGATAATTCACGCTACGGGACTCAGACCTGTTTCGGTAATAGGATTCGAAGGACCGAACAACCAGCGCAATCTCAGAACGGGATGCTGTGCGGGACAGTTCGGAATAGAGATGGTGACCCTTGAGAACGGCGGGATCATAAAGAGTATTCACGGCGGTCTTTACGAGAATTCCATCTGGTACTCTATGTACGGCGGAAAGGGAAGAATGGAGAGCGCGAGAGAAGGAACTTCGGCGGGTAATGAGAAGCATATCTACGTAAAATGCGACGAGTACTCGGGTGAGTACGCAAAGAGACCCACCGAGAGCTACGACCCGAAGGGTGAGCTTGATAAATACACGGCTGATTTCGGTCACGGAGGCTCGGACTTCTATTCGATGTGGAACTTTGTTGAGAAGATAAAGGGCAACCCCCAAGCCGATACTGTAGACGTTTACGAGGCGCTTGATATGTTCCTGCCCGGTATGTTCGCGTACCGTTCGATACTGAACGGAAATATATCTATGGCTATCCCAAATCTCAGAAATAAGGAAGAGCGCGAAAAATGGAGAAACGATACCGCTTGTACCGACCCCGAGACGGCGGGAGATATGCTCCTTCCCATGAGCGCCAAGGGTGACGTTTACATAGAGGATGCCGTCTATGAGAGAATGGCGGACATCTGGGAGAGGGAAAAGGAAGAAAAAAGAAAAAAGGAAACAGAGACTAAGAAATAATGCTATATTACACTTTGATAATAATATCAACGGTACTTTTTTCCCTGCAATTTTTCTTTAACCAAAGGTTTCAGCAGGAAAACGGAACAGATATCAAGGCAACCCTTACTTTTTCGTTTTATAAAAGTATTGTCGCGCTTATAATAATGCTTATAATAAGCGGGTTCTCGGTAAATCTCTCACCCTTCAGCCTCGCAATGGCGCTTATATATTCGGTATCGGGATTTCTGATGACCTATTTCAGCCTGAAGGCATTCTCCGTGGCGAATCTTTCGGTATATTCGGTATTTTCTATGCTTGGCGGAATGATCCTTCCGTTCTTTCTCGGTGTCGCGTTTTACGATGAGGAGCTGAATCTCTTCAAGATCATCTGCTGTTTCCTTATCGTATGCTCGATACTGCTTAATATCAAAAGCGGAAGCAAAGACAAAAAGGCGGTATTTTACTATATGGCGGTCTTTGTGCTCAACGGTATGGCGGGAGTTATCTCCAAGATACATCAGTCATCGGCGCTGCCCCACGCAAACAGCTCCGAGTTTATGGCGCAGACCTCCCTTATTTCCGCTGTGATATGCGGTATATGGCTGCTTATAAGCTACAGAAAAATACCGCTTGTGTCACCGAAGAGCTTTCTTTACGTGTCGGGCTCGGGTCTGTTTAACGGAGTGGGAAATCTCTTTTTGCTCATATCACTGGCGGTGCTTCCCGCATCGGTCCAGTATCCCCTCGTCACAGGCGGTGTTATGGTCTTCTCGGCTGTGATCAGCACTGTGAGAAAGGAAAAGCTTACAAAGCGAGAGTACCTCGCCACGGCTGTCGCCTTCCTCGCGTCGGTGCTAATTGCCCTTTAAAATATTTTTTAAAAGCTACTTGTATTCCAAAAGAACTTGTGATATAATTGTCCCGTTGATTTTATTACAATAGCTTTGAGGGTTTAAAATGTCCGTAACAGTAAAAAGCAGAGAAATAAATATGACCGAAGGACCTTTCCTCGGTAAGATAGTTTCCTTTTCCATACCCGTGCTTCTGACTGCGCTTTTGCAGCAATTATATCATTCACTCGACCTTATGGTGGTAGGAAAGTACGCATCCGATACCGCACTTGCGGCTGTGGGAAGCGTAGGATCTTTGAACAGCCTTGTTACCGCCCTGTTTATGGGTCTTTCTGTTGGCGCGGGAGTCGTTGCCGCTCAAAGGATCGGAGCGGGAAGATCGGATCAGGTATCAAAGGTAGTGCATAGCTCGGCGCTCCTTGCGCTGATACTTGGAAGCATTATAGCTGTTATCGGAATGGCACTGTCCCGAGTCCTTCTTGTTATGACAGATGCGCCGCCCGAGGTGTTAGATCAGGCAACGGTGTATATGCAGGTTATCTTTCTCGGAACTCCCGCAACTATGCTCTATAACTATATGGCGTCTATATTGCGCTCGGCGGGAGACAGCCGACGTCCGCTCTATTTTCTGCTTATTTCGGGAGCTGTGAAGGTAGTGATGAACTTTTTGTTTGTCAGACTCTTTCATTGGGACGTGGCGGGTGTGTCACTTGCCACCACCCTTGCGTATTATCTTTCTGCTATAATGATCGTCATTTATATGATGAAGCAGAGCGGATATCTTCATTTTTCCTTCCGTAAGCTCTCTTTGGACGGAAAAATAGTCAAGCAGATCCTCATTATAGGTGTTCCCTCGGGTATTCAAAGCTCACTTTTCAGTCTTTCAAATGTGGTCATTCAGTCCTCCGTCAATTCCTTCGGCGAGTTTGCCATAGCGGGAAGCTCGGTTGCAGATAATCTTGGAACGTACGTTTACTACGGAAGTAACTCGATATATCAGGCAGTGCTTACCTTTGTCGGACAGAATATGGGCGCGAGACGATACGACAATATCAAGAAGGTCGTGCTTTGGGGATTATTCCTCGGAGTTACGGTGAACCTTGCTCTCGGCGGAGTGCTTCTTCTGTTCAAGTCATTCTTTGTAGGACTTTTGATAGACGATACCTCGATCACACGGGATTTTGCGTATCAGAGAATGTTCCTTGAGCTTCCTCTCTATTTCCTTTGCGGTATTATGGAGGTCTTCAGCGGCGCTCTGCGCGGAATGGGCAAATCGGTAACGAACACGGTGGTGTCGCTGATCGGCTCTTGCGCCTTCCGAATCCTTTGGGTCAATACGATATTCATATTCGTTGAGCGCAATATCGGTTGGGTATTTATCTCAAAGCCTATATCCTGGCTCTTGGTGGCGGCATTCAACGGTCTGTTTTTCCTGCTTTACTATCGCAAATGTGTGCGGGAAGATCAAAACAATATTATATAAAAATACCCCCGATATAGCGGATGTCCTTGACGGATACAGCCTTATATCGGGGATTTTTTATCTTTTAAGATACTCGTAAAGCTCGTTTATATGCTCCTTTGAGGGAACGTCGAATATCATCGGCTCTTTTCCTATGGCGAGAGATTTGCCTTCACCCATTCTGTGATAGGGAAGGAGCTCGGTTTTCTTCGGATCGCCGTGCCTTGCGAAAAATTCCTTCATTGCCAACATATTTTCCCTTGTGTCGTTTACAGAGGGAATTACGGGAACGCGTATGAACACGGGGATATCCTTCTCAAGAAGTTTTGCGAGATTTTCGAGAATAAGGACGTTGTCCACACCTACGTATTTTTTGTGGATCTCGCTGTCCATTGCCTTGAGGTCATAGAGGAACAGATCGGTATAGGGCAGTATTCTCTCGAAGACCTGCCATTTGTGGTGTCCTGCCGTGTCAACAGCGGTGTGGATACCGTTATCCTTGCATCTTTTCAGTATCTCCACAAGAAAATCTGTCTGTAGCATAGCCTCGCCGCCCGAAAAAGTCACGCCGCCTCCCGAGGTCTCATAGAATTTTTTGTCCTTGAGTATCTCGGAAAGCACCTCGTCGGGGGTGTATTCCTTTCCGCATACCCTTCTCGCTTCTGCGGGGCAGTATATTTCGCAGCGTCCGCAAAGATCGCAGGAGGCAAGAGCGTTCGGGCAGACCTCGCGGCATTTTCCGCAGGACGTGCATTTATCACTGTGGAACATAAGCTGACTTTTGGGACTCTGGCTTTCGGGATTGTGACACCAGGCGCACCGCAGATTACAGCCCTTGAAAAAGACCGTCGTGCGTATCCCAGGTCCGTCGGAAAAGGAGCAGCGTTGGATATCAAAAATTGTTGCTTTCATAATTATCCTTCATAAAAGTTTCTTGTGAGGACCTCATCCTGCCAACCGGGTGACAGACTCGTGAACTTTGCCGAAAAACCGCAGACTCTCACGATCAGATCGGGATATTTTTCGGGGTGCTTCTGGGCGTCAAGCAGCTGCTCACGGGTTACGCAGTTTAGCTGAAGGGACATCACCGAGGAGTATGCGACGGCGCGGAGGAACGCCTCACAGCTGTCAAGGGTTATCTTGTCGGAGGGGAGAATGATGTTGACCACGTTGTTCGACGCCATAGTCGAGTCATCAAGCGCCATCATACTGTTGATAACGTCGGTCACCGAAGTGATCTTTTTAAGCCTCGAGGGGGTAAGCCCTTGAGAGAAATAATCACCGTTGTATCTTCCGTCGGGTGTGGCGAGGGTCTTTTCACCCCACCAACGGATCTCGGTGTAGGTCAGATGACCGATATGGACCTTGCCGCCGTAAGAGCCCTCGGTCCTTTCGGCGATATCGAAGAGGTCGTTGTTGAAGCGGTTGGCGAGTGAAGAGGAGTCCTCGTTGCCGTCGCCCCAACCGTGACATTTTATGGCTTCTCTACGCATATCCTCAAAGCCCTCCCAGTTGCTTCTCACTGCGGTGAGCATCTGCTCGAGGGTGTATTTTTTTTCGTCAAAGCAGAGGGTCTTGATCGCCATAAGCGAGTCGACTATATTCGGCAGACCGAAGCAGAGCAGGTAGTCGTCTCTCTTCCGAGCGCCACCCGCAAAAAAGTTGCGCTTGTTTTCGAGGCAGTCCTTGAGGGTTGAGGAGAAGATCGGCAAGGTGTCGACCTGACTCCATACGTGACCGCCCGTCTTAGTCATTCTTATGCGTTCCCTGAGGAGGATCTCGCAGTTTTTGACCACTCTGCCGTAAAGCTCATCAAAGCTTTCAACACCGTCAAAGGGAAGGAATTGGAGCTTGATCCTGTCCATCTTATCCTGAAGCCTGTGGAGAGGGATCTCGAACGCCTTCAGAATATTCAGATAACAGCCGTGGTCGTATTTCTCAGTGTCGTATCCTAGCCCCCAACAGCCCGTAACGACGTAGTCTCGGGCTTCCTCGGGCGACCTTCCGCCTCGAATCTGCGCGCTGACTGTTGCGTTGTCGTTCTGATAGAGAATAGTGCTCGTTCCCGCAATTACCGATCTGTTTATTTCGTCGAGATACTCCTTCGGGGAGTCGAAGGAATAGCGGCATTTTATTTTCGGGAAGATTATCTTTTCTTCTCTCGTGGCGCGGAGGAATAAAAGTGTGAGCTTGTTGAAGAAGGGCTTGCCGTCCTTGTCACAGCCACCGAGGGTGTAGGTGTTCTCAAGCTCGTGGTCGGCATATCCCACCATCGCCATATCGTGAGAATAGTGCATATCCCAGATTATAAGGAATTTGCAGATAAGCTCATAGGCATCCTCCTCGGTGAGCAGACCGCTTGAAAGATCTCTTTCAAAAAACGGGTAAAGATCCATATCAAGTCTGCCGAAGGTGTTCGGTCCTACGCCCTCAAGTGAGCCGAGCGCCTTTCTCATAAAGGCTAAGGTGTTCAGCGCCTCGTAAAAGGTCCTCGGCGCTTCCCAAGGGACACGGCAGGCGGTGTCCGCAATGAGAGAGAGATTTTTTCTGTATTCGGGATCGGTCTCTGACTCGAGCATTTTTTTTGCTTTAAGGGCAAATTTTTCGGACATTTCCTTGATCCTGAGCATACCCTCGCAAACGCCGCGGAGGAAATCACGGGCGTCCGCGTCACATTCGCCGTCAAGAAGGGCGAGAGCTCTCTCGTATATGCTCTTCAAGCCGCCCTCAAGAATAGGTCGGTTGTTGAAATTAAAGTGCTGACCTGTGTCGCCGTAGTCGCCGAGAAGGTAGAGACATTCGGCTCTTTGGGTTCTCATAAGCTCCCATAGCTCGGGGTCGAAATCCGAGAAGAAATGCCTGTTCCTCGCGTATACCCAACCGCAGGCGTGGATGAAATCCGAACCCTTTGCGTTTCTGCAGCCGTCCGAGACCGAGACGAGCATTCCCGTTTCGTAATAAAAGGGAGAGGTCTTAAAAACTGCGGGCTCGAACTCTTCAGAGATCACCTTGTACTGAAGTAGCTTTTGGTCGGTGATCGACATTCCTTCGCGAAATTCCGAGTCAAGCCGCTCAAAGCATTTGTTCGCGAATGCCCTTGCGCGGGAAACTCCGCCGTCTGTCTGATAATAATCGGTGAGCTCCTGCCTCATATCTGTATATTTCATAATGCACCTCATCTGCTGATTTTACATTGTTTGTAGGAATTATATCACAGCGTTGCCTTCCTTGCAATGTTAAATGAAGAAAATTTGTAAAATAAAGAAATGATTAAAAATTTATCCCTTTGCAACAGTGTTTCGATTTTTCCTGAATTTCAGCGGGGTTGTCCCCACAACGTCGGAGAAGGTTTTGCGAAAGTGGTTTTCGGAATTGAAGCAAACCATTCTGCTTATGGTGGAGATCGAGTAATTGGTGTTTTCGAGGTACTCCATCGCGATATTTATCCTTATTGAGTTTATAAAGCGAATGGGAGTCTGCCCGAGCTCCTTTTGGAACAGGTGATAAAGGGTCGACTCGCTGACACAGCATTTTTTTGCAAGGTCGCTGACAGAAAAGTTATTATTCCAATTGCTCGTTATGTATTCCATTGCCGTTTGCAGGGTCTTGTCGAGCACAAGATCCGAGCGTATCATCTGAGGAAATATCTGCCTCAGAATATTATAGAAGAGGGAATACGCCTCAAGCCCATCAATGTAGCCAAGCTCCAGAAGCTCACTTATTCTTATGAGATCGCTTTTGACCGACTCGTCGCATAAAATGATCTGAGGCTCGTAAGCAAAGCTATCGTAATGAATAAAGCAGCTGACATATACCACCTCTATCTCGGGATCTCCGTTCCATTCGGAATAGCAGTAGATGTTCTCGGGAATAAAGACCACGTCACCCTCTGTCACGTTCAACTTTTTGTTTAGGTAGATATATGTTCCGCTGCCCTTGAGAATAATGCCGATGCGGGTCTTTCTTTTATTATTGTTGCCCCTACAAAAATGGTATTTGCTGAAGCAGTGACGTGAGCTTGAAAGCTCCGAAACGAAAATATTTGCTTTTTCCATTTTTACTCCTGTTTGCAGAATAAATACTTTTTTTACAGTATAACATATTGAAATATTATTTTCAAGATGTTATAATGAATTTACTGAAAAACCTGAAAGGGAGGATTCTCAAATGAAGAAAATAAAGGTAGCACAGATCGGAACAAGCGAAAACAGTCACGGAAATTCTATCTGGAAAAGTATGCTGAAGCAGCCCGATATTTTTGAAGTGGTCGGATATGCCTTTCCCGAAAACGAAAGGGAAAAATTTCCGAAACAAATGGAGCGCTTTGAAGGCTATCGCGAGATGACGGTCGAGGAGATACTGAACGATCCCGAGATCGAGGCGGTAGCGGTGGAGACCGAAGAGATATATATCACAAAATACGCGCTTATGGTTGCAAAGGCGGGAAAGCATCTGCATATGGAAAAGCCCGGCGGCACGGATATTGCCGACTTCAGAGAGCTTATAAACATTCTCAAAGAGAAAAAGCTTGCTTTCAGCACGGGTTATATGTACAGATTTAACCCGAAGATAAACGAGGCGTTTGAGAAGGTCAGGCGCGGAGATCTCGGAAGGATATATTCTGTGGAAGCGCATATGAGCTGTAATCACACTCTCGAGACCAGAAAGTGGCTCGAGAATTTTCCCGCGGGAATGCTCTTTTTCCTCGGCTGTCACCTTATCGACCTTATATACCGCATTCAGGGAGAGCCCGAGGAGATAATACCCCTAAGCTGCTCTACGGGAATAGACGGAATAAAGACCGATGATTTCGGAATGGTCGTTTATAAATATCCGAACGGTGTCTCCTTCGCAAAGACCTGCGACGAGGAGTGCGGAGGTTTTTTGAGAAGACAGCTGGTTATCTGCGGAGAGAAGGGTACTATCGAAATAAAACCTCTTGAGGTCAGCGCGGATGGCGGTCAGTACACCGTTATGAACGAAATATATGATACGTCGTGGCATAAGCCATGGGATACAGACAGGTCTGAGGTTTACAGCCGCTATGACGATATGATGCGTAATTTCGCTGAAATCGTTCGCGGAAAGGAAAATCCCTACACATACGATTACGAACTCGGTCTTTACGAGCTTTTGCTCAGATCTTGCGGAATGGAGATATGATTATGAAGACAAAACAGATAGTTTTTACAGCCCTCGGTGTTGCCGAGCTGCTTGAGGCCGAGTATCTGCCGCCCAAGGCAGATGAGGTCACGGTGCGCCTTGAATATTCAGCGATCAGCGCGGGAACAGAGAAGGCAAATTTGATCGGTATGAGAAACGGACCGAGTGTGGTAGAAGGTTCAGAGCCCAAATTCCCAAGGACGGTGGGCTATAGCGCCTCGGGTGTTGTGACCGATGTGGGAGAAGCCGTTGATGACATCAAGATTGGCGACAGAGTGATAGTTTTTTGGGGAAAGCACAAGCAAAATATCACGATAAAACGTACAAACGTTATAAAGATCCCCGAGGGGATATCCTTTGAGGAAGCATCAATGGCACTCATTTCGATATTTCCTCTCGCGGCGATCAGAAAAACCAGACTTGAGATCGGTGAGTCGGCGATGGTAATGGGACTTGGAATACTCGGTATCTTTGCCGTTCAGGAGCTGCACGCGGCGGGAGCGTATCCTGTTATAGCTGTCGATCCAATAAAGGAGAGACGGGATCTTGCGCTAAGACTTGGCGCGGATTTTGCTTTAGATCCTACCGACGGAGATTTTGTCGAAAGAGTCAAGGAGATAAGCGATGGCGGAGTAAATGTCTGCATTGAGGTAACGGGACTCGGTATCGGACTTGTTCAAGCCCTTGACTGTATGCGAAAAATGGGAAGAGTTGCGCTTCTCGGCTGTACCAGAAGCTCAAAGTTTGAGATCGACTACTACGGAAAGGTCCACGGAAGGGGAATATCCCTGATAGGCGCGCACACAGCTGCGCGGCCGAAGCTCGAATCCTCCGCGGGACTCTGGACCGATGAGGACGATCTGAAGGCTGTTTTGAATCTTATAAAAGGAAAAAGGCTGAACTTTAAGGATATGATCTCAGAGATCCATTCGCCCACTGAGGCGTATGAGGTATTTACAAGACTTGCCGAGGAGAAGAATTTCCCGATAGGCGTGTTGTTTGATTGGAACAAAATTTAAAATTTGGAGGCAACATTATGTATCAGGAATTTAAAGGTAAGGTAGCCATATCCACGGGCGCGGCTTCGGGAATGGGACTCCTTTTTGCGGAAAATTTTGCGGCTCTCGGAGGCAACGTCATTATGTGTGACGTGAACGAGGCGGTGCTTATGGAAAAGGCGGCGGCAATAAACGAAAAGGACGGCGGCAGAGCCGTCGGTGTCCTTTGCGACGTGCGGGATTACCCGCAAGTATGCGCCGCGAGAGATAAGGCGGTGGAGCTTTTCGGCAGAATAGATATAATGGCAAATTTTGCGGGTGGATACGGTCCGAGAATGCGAGGGATTCACCATTCGGAATATCCCGAATTCCCCGATATTCCGATCGAGGTCCTTGATTGGAGTCTCGACCTCAACCTCAAAGGTCCGTTCTATTTCGCTCACGCGGTATTGAAGCGTATGAGAGAACAAAACAGCGGTTTGATAATTAACATCGGCTCTATTACGGGTGCTGAGGGCGATGGATACGGTATGGATTATCCGACGGCGAAGGCGGGACTTATGTACGGATTAACGAAATCCATTGCTCAATACGGCTCAAAGTACGGCATAAGGTGTGTTTGCGTATCTCCGGGGCCTGTTATGACACGACCCGGAATGAATACGATGAAGACACTGCTTGGCAGAGCAGCCGAGCCTCAGGAGATAATCGATCTTATTCTGTTTATCGCATCGGATAAAGGACAGTTTATCAACGGGGAAAATATTATGATAGACGGTGGCAGAAACGCTATGAGTAGAGGATAAAAATGAAAAGACTTACTTTTTTAAAATATGAAAAGCCCCTGCTTACTTGTATGGTGCAAGCGGATAATCCTGATAGAATAAAGGAGCTTATAACTCAGTCTCGCCCGAATGGCGCGGAAGCCTTCGGTATGCAGTTCTGTAAGTTGAAAAAGGAATACAGAGATCCCGAAACCTACAAGGAGCTTTTCGCTTTCGCGGGTCAAGCTCCCGTGTACGTTACAAATTACCGAAAAAAAGAAAACGATGGCAAGAGTGACGATCAGCTTGCTCGGGAGCTTATTGAGCTTGCTGAGTGTGGGGCAACGCTTTGCGACGTTATGGGCGATTATTTTGACCCTTGCGAGGGCGAGCTGACAATGAATGAGGAGGCGGTCACCAAGCAGATGAAGCTTATTGACGAGCTTCATAAAAGTGGTGCTGAGGTGCTGATGTCCTCCCACGTTATGAAATTTACCCCCGCCGAGAGGGTGCTCGAGATAGCTCACGAGCACAAGCGACGCGGAGCGGATATATGCAAGATAGTCACGGGCGCTGATAATATGGAGCAGCAGATAGAAAATCTGCGGATAATCAATCTGCTGAAGGAGGAGCTTGGAATACCCTTTCTGTTCCTTTCAAGCGGTGAGAGTCATATCGTAAGGCGTATAGGCGGTGCGCTTGGCTGCTGTATGTACCTCTGCGTTCACGAATACGATGAGCTCGCCACAAAATCACAGCCTCTGCTTTCTGAGCTTAAGCCTATAAGAGATAACATTTGAAAGGAGCAGCAAGATGAGATTTGATAATAAGGTCGCGCTTATTACAGGCGCTTCGGTTGGAATAGGACGGGCTGTCGCGCTCCTTCTCGGAGAGAGGGGAGCAAAGCTTATACTTGTCGATATCAACGGCGAGAAGCTGGAGGCTTTAAAAACGGAGCTTAAGGCTTATACGGAAGATGTCCTGACCTTCGTATGCGACGTCAGTGACGAGACGGCTGTTTCAAAGGTAGTGACCGAGTCACTGCAAGGTTTCGGTAAGATCGATATTCTCGTGAACAATGCCGCTCTTTGGAGATGCAAGTCATCCTTTGTTGATACATCCACCGAGGAGTGGAAGAGATTTATCGATGTGAATATTATGGGAGTGGTCTATTTTACAAAAGCTTCACTTCCATCAATGATTGAAAATTCCTATGGGCGCGTAATCAACGTTGCGTCGGTCGCGGGAGTTTACGGAAACGCAAATATGGCACATTACTCTGCCACCAAGGGGGCGGTAATAGCCTTTACCAAGGCATTGGCAAAGGAGGTAACGGGAAAAGGCGTTCTTGTAAACAGCGTCTCCCCGGGAAGCGTCAGCCCTTCGGATATTTCGGATATCGATCACACGCAAGAAAGCGCGCTTTCCTTTATGGGAAGAACGGGATCGGACAGAGAGAACGCAGAGCTTATCTGCTTCCTCGCGAGTGATGAGGCATCTTATATTTCGGGACAGAATATACAGATAGACGGATGCAGAAAAAAGATGTAAGATATGTACAGTAAATTTTACGCTGAAACAGACGGTATTTACCGTTTGAAAATACCGTTTGAAAAAATATTCACATCAGTGTTCCTCATTGAATCAAATAGTGGGAAGATACTTGTTGATACCGGAACTACACAAGATGATGTTGAATTGTATATCATTCCTGCGCTGTCCGCATATGGGTGCAGGGTGTCGGATATAAGAACCCTTGTGCTGACACATAAGCACAGTGATCATGCGGGAGGATCAAAACATTTTTTGCGCTTTGCACCCGATGTGGAGGTCATCACTGACATAAAAGATTTGGGCGATGGTATCACTATATATCCGCTCTCGGGGCATACGGATGACTCTATAGGTGTTTTGGATGAACGTAGCGGTACGCTTATATCCGCAGATGGCTTACAAGGAGCAGGGGTTGATAGATACCGTTGCTCGATAAAAAATATGCCCGCATATCTTGCAACCATAGAAAGAATAAGAAACGACAAAAGAATTGAAAATATCCTTTTTTCTCACGCTTATGAACCGTGGAACAAAGATAATATATTTGGGCGTGAAAACGTGAAAAGTTGCGTAAAAGTATGCGAAAGTATTGTGCGCCGTCAGGCAAGGATGTAACAATGAGGTGAAAACAATAATTTGACGTAATTTACACGCATTGTCATATTTATTATGGCAAGCGAGATATTCGTATAATGGAGAAAAAATATGGAATTGGAACTCACAAAAAAACTTCTGTGTGAAAAGATTGAAAGTGAAGATTTTGATTCATATGCAGTATTGATACACTGCGGTAAAGAAGAAGTAGTATTGTTTTCGAATAATGTAGATGAATATACATACTTTGATATCGCAAGTATGGGAAAGGTGTTGATTACTTCAACACTTGTCATTCAAGCTATAGATAAAGGACTTTTAAAACTCGAAAGCACATTAGATGAATTCTTTAAAGACGTTCCTGATGAAAAAAAGAATATAACTGTTAAGCAGTTACTTACACATACTTCAGGCATTGTTCGTCATCGCATAACCAATCAGGCTGTCTGTGGCGGGCATGAAGAAATTGCTAGAGAAATGATGTCACATCCGTTGCGGTATATCCCGGGAACAGATTATATTTATTCTTGTAATGGATTTATTTTACTTGGTTATATTCTTGAAAAAATATATAATATGCCGCTTGAAGAAATATATAATATTAATATTGCAAAACCTCTGGGAGTACAGAGAACTGCTTTTGAAATAGGTTTTGATGAACCTAACAGTGTAGTTTGTTACCGTTGTCTTCGTGACGAAAAGATGCTTAAACGGTTCGATGACGAAAACGTGCAAGTGATGGGAGAGACAGCCGGTTCCGGAGGCCAGCAATCTTGCCTACACGATATAAAAAAATTCATTGAGGCTGTTATTAGCAAAAATGAGAGAATTTATTCTGAAGAATGGTTTGAACTCGCAGAGAAGAATTATACTCCTGACTACTCAGAAGGAAGAGGCTTGGGGTATCTTGTTGTAGACGAAAAATATCATCAAACAGGAAAACTGTTTCCGATAGGTAGCTTTGGACATTGCGGGCACACCGGTCAGAGTTTTTTCATCAACAGAGAGAAGAATTTGTATGTGATTCTTCTTACTAATGCCACCCGTTTTGCCAGCAAAAAGAATGATTTCAAAGAATATCATTATAGTGATATTATGAAACTGCGCGAGGAGATACATAACGCAATTGATTTTGATTTGAAATTTAATACAAAATCATAGCGATATACAGTATAGGAGAGAAAAATGAAAGCAATTTTAGTAAATGAAGATAAGTCTTTACGTTGGGATAATGTTCCCGATCCTATCATCAAGAGCGATGAAGTACTCGTAAAAATCGAGGCGGCGGCACTAAACCGTGCCGACCTTATGCAAAGAGAGGGAGATTATCCCCCGCCTCCCGGTTGCCCCGAATGGATGGGCCTTGAGGTCGCGGGAGAGGTCGTTGAGCTCGGTGAAGAAGCAAAGGACTTCTGGAAGATTGGCGACAAGGTATGCGCACTTCTCGGAGGAGGCGGATATGCCGAGTACGTGGCTGTAAAATACGATATGCTGATGCCGATACCGAAAAATTGCTCCATGGTGGAAGCGGCAGCTATTCCCGAGGCGTTTGCCACAGCCTACCTCAATCTCTTTATTGAGGGAAGGATAGAGAAGGGAAATACCCTGCTTATGAACGCGGGAGCGTCGGGACTTGCAAGTGTTATAATTCCGATGGCAAAGGCGTTTGGCGTGAGAGTCATTACCACGGTTCTCACCGACGAGATAGCAGAAAAAATCAAGCACCTCGAGGCGGACAGAGTGGTGGTTACAACAAAAGAGGATATTTCAGAGGTTCTGAAAGAGGAGCTTGATAAGGGCCACTCTGTGGACGTTGCCATAGACTGTCTCGGGGGAGAGATAATGGGTAAGTGTATCCACTACCTCACACACGGGGCGAGATGGATAATGATAGCCGCCCTTGCGGGAACTAAGACCGAGATCGATCTCAAGAATATCTATGTTCGCAACGTCAGAATAATCGGAAGCACTCTTCGCTCACGCACACCGAAGGTGAAGGCAGAGATACTCGCGGGAATAGTCCGTGACGTTTATCCCAAAATAGAGGCGGGAATGGTCAAGCCGACTATTTATAAGGTTTTGCCAATAACCGAAGCCGAAGCGGCACACGATATCCTCTATCGTGGCGAGAATGTCGGAAAGGTAGTTCTGACAATATAAGATACAATAAAAATGCAATCTCGCAGTTATCGGTGAGATTGCATTTTTACTATTCAAATACTTATAAGTGACTTTCGGAATTCAGAAAGTCCACTACCTCGGCTCTTGTTGGGATAGAAGGAGACGCTCCCTTGCGTGAGACCGATATTGCCGATGCCGCACAGGCGAAGCGAAGAGAGCTATAAGGAGAAGCACCTCCGAAAAGCTCACTGAAGAAGAAGCCCGTGAAGGTATCTCCCGCGGCGGTAGTGTCAACTGCTCTGACCTTGAAGATCGGATGCTCGGCGTATTCATTTTTGTATGAATAAATTGCGCCGTCCTTGCCGAGAGTCAGCACGAGCGCCGTTTCTGGGTAGGCGTTCCTGAGCGCACCGATAATATCCCTCGGAGCTTCAAGACGAGTCAGCTCCTTGCCCTCGGTCTCGTTGATTATAAGGTAATCTATAAGTGAAAGATCGAGCTCACCGATAACATTGTTAAATGGGGAAGGATTGAGCACAGTTATGAGCCCCTTTTTCTTTGCCACCGAAATTATGTGTGAAAGAGAGCTTATTTCGTTCTGGAGAACGATAACATCGCCTGCCGAGAATTTTGAAAGCACCTCGTCGACGAAGATTTTGTCTATCGTTCTGTTAGCGCCGCCGTAAAGCATAATAGAGTTTTCTCCCGAGGGAGTGACCTGAATTATTGCGTGGCCGCAAGCAACGTTTTCTGAGACCCTCACAAGGGAGGTGTTCACACCCGCCTCATCAAGAGCAGCCTTCAGCATTCCACCCTCCTTGCCGATGCGACCCGCGTGGTAGACCTCAGCTCCTGCCTTCGCGAATGCCATAGACTGATTAAGACCTTTGCCACCGCAGAAAAGGTTCATCTCGGAAGAAGCGATAGTCTCACCCGCTCTTACAAAATGATCTACGGAATAAACGTAATCTATGTTGAGAGAGCCAAAATTTAAAAATTTCATAATAGGCCTCCAGGTATATTATTCAAGCCCCGAAAGGTGGTTGACAAACTGTTGAGCGGTTCTGCCCGAGATGCCTCCGTGGCGAAGCTCCCATTTGTGCGCCTCAGCGATTATCTCCTCGTCGCTGAGCTTTATTGCGGGTGCGCGTCTCGCAAGCTCGAGAACGATATTGTCGAACTCGGCGCGGGAGGGCTTCATATATCCGATAGTGAGTCCGAAGCGGTTTACAAGAGAGAGCTTTTCCTCAACCGTTTCAAAATGGTGGATATCGTCCTTGTATTCGGCATCGTTCTTGTCGCGGAAGCTTTCTCTTATAAGATGGCGTCTGTTTGAGGTGGCATAGATAAGCACGTTGTCGGGCTTTGTCTCAACGCCTCCCTCGATTATTGCCTTGAGATATTTGTATTCTGTCTCATTCTCCTCAAAGGAAAGGTCGTCCATATAGATTATGAAGCGGTAGTTTCTGTTCTTTATCTGCGAAATGATAGAGGATAGGCACTTGAATTGATGCTTGTATATCTCGATCATACGCAGACCGCTTTCATAGTATTTATTTACTATAGCCTTGATGCTGGTGGATTTTCCCGTGCCGCTGTCGCCGTAAAGGAGCACGTTGTTTGCGGGACGACCCGCAACGAACGCCTCTGTATTTGCCACAAGCGCCGCCTTTTGGAGCTCGTAGCCCACAAGGTCGGAGAGCATTACCTGCTCCATATTGGTTATAGGAGTGAGAATGACCTCGCTCGAGCCCTCTTTAAGGCGGAATGCCTTGTTGAGTCCAAACATTCCGACACCGTAATCCTTATAGAATTCGCTTACGACCTCAAGGATCTCCTCGCCGCTCTCAGCCGCCTCGATCTGTTTGCTCAGCGCCCGTACCTTTTCGCTGACGTTTTTGTTGTATATCTGCTCACGCTTTGAGATAGCCTTGTAATTAGATATCACAGAGAAGCAATTGATGTCAAGCGCCGCCTCGATCGCGGAAAAGTCAAAATCAAATAGTTGCTTGAAAATTGAAAAATCATTTACCGCAAAGGTATTTACCGTTCCCATCTGCTTTCCTGCTTTTTCGTAGGTAAAGCTGAAGGGGTTTTCGTCGGTTATTATAAAATACGTCAGATAATTGTGCCACAGATTGTCGTCAAATCCGTATTTTGTGGCTATGTCAAGAAGACGGCGAATCTCCGCAAAAATGTCCGAACGAAGATGCTCTTTTGAATCCTTGCCCGACTCAAAGCGCTCAAATATATTTCCGAGGCGGTAGAGCAGGGAATCGCCTTTTGCGTCGCGGTAGATTATAAGACCTGAAAGAAGCTTATGCATATCAATTCTCCAAAATAAAAAATTCTGAGGTAATTATATCTCATTTGCCGTCTAAAGTCAATGACGGAGCGGAAAAAAAGCCAAAAAAATCGGGAAAAAAATAGGCGAAAGCCCTTGACAAGCGGCGGTGTTCGTGGTAAAATAACCACGTATTCAGGATAATTGCTTTGCTCTCACATACATATGCGATCAATCTCATTTCCTTGATCGTACGTATGTGGGTTTTGTTTTTATATGGGTACAAAATTTTATAACGGAGGTACCCATAATGAATAACGGTACTGTTAAGTGGTTTAACGCAGAAAAGGGATATGGATTTATCTCTAATGACGAGGGTGGAGACGACGTTTTCGTACATTTCTCCGCTATTCAGACAGAAGGCTTCAAGACTCTCAAGGAGGGTCAGAAGGTATCCTTCGACGTAGAGCCCGATCCCAAGAACAGCGAAAAGATGAGAGCTGTTAACGTAAAGCCCCTCTAATCTTTTTGAGATCAGCGAAGACCGATGCGAAATGCATCGGTCTTCGCTTTTTTTTGCCGTCAAAATAGACAAAAAAGTGTCGAAATTCACAAAATATGAATGAAATGTTTAAATTTTGTTAATCGAATGTATCGTTTAAAAAAAGCTGTTGACATTCGTTTTCATAATGCTATAATACGAGTAAGAACGGCAAAACTGCTGATTTTTATGCCGTTAAAACACTCAGAAACGAACTGTTCTGATGACCCAAAAGACCCCCATTCGGGGATTGCAGAAGCGAAAGGATGGTAGAAGGAATGAGTAGGAATTCTAAGGTGAAGGATGCACCCACACAACCCCCTCCAAAGCGTATAAAAAAATATACGCATACGGCGGGTGTAACGACCGACGGTGGAATGAACGTTAACAGAATTATTCCCCCGAACATCAAAAAGGTGATCGATGAGAACATCGGAGGCGACGAAAAACGGCTTTTCGCCGTTGTCTGCGACCTCACGATCAAGGCAAACTACGATGACGCTGTGCTGATCTTCACCGATAAGCGTTTTGCGGTGGTGGACGAAAGCAGCTTCACGTCGTATAGCTATGCAGACGTTGAAACAGCTAAGGTAAAGCGAATGTACGGTAACGCCTGTATCGTTCTGACCTATAGGGACGGAAGCCGACACAGAATACTGAAATTCACCTATACCGTGGCAGATTTGTGCGAAATGGCAGTATCCTTCGTCGAGAATATTGCCAAAGGAAACCCGATGGACGAGGAGATGGAGATAGTCAACGCGACCTATGCCAAGCTCAATCTCATCTGTCCGAAATGCGGAAGAACTCTTATAAGAGCGGGCGCTGAATGTATTCACTGCCAGTCTAAGTCCAAGGTCATTTCAAAGCTTTTGAAATACGTTAAGCCCGAGCTTAAGACCCTCGCGCTTTGTATCACTATTTCGATAATTACTACGGCGATAGCTCTCCTGCCGCCTTATATGACACAGACGATAGTCGACGACGTTCTGCCGCTTCAGGCGACGGGCGCTGTTGCGGAGGGACTTTCAAAGCTTGGTTTTCTCGTCTTCTTCCTTCTCAGCGCGTACGTTGTGAACTATTCGCTCTCCGCCTTCCGCGGATATATGCTCCGCCGTACGGGAGACAGAATGGTTCTCGCTCTTCGTAATGACGTATATGAGAAGGCACAGCACCTTCCGATGAAGTTTTACGACAAGACCTCCACAGGCTCGGTCATAAACAGGATCAGCGGAGATACCAATACAATTCAGGCGTTTATCCTCAAGATAACTCAGGAATGTCTCATTCAGTTTATGCTTCTTATCGGTATTGTCGTTATAATGCTGGTGATGAACTGGAAGCTGACCCTTCTCTCGCTCATTCCCGTTCCCGCTGTGGCAATAGGCGCGAGAATATTCTCAAAGAAGATAGCGCCCTTCTATAAGAAGATATGGAGAAGATGGGCATCGGTCACCTCGATAATGACGGATACTATCCCCTGCGTTAGAGTCGTCAAGGCTTTCGCGGGAGAGAAAAGGGCAAAGGAGAATTTCAACAGATACAATCAGGAATGGTATAACGTTGACGTAGCCTCCGCAAAAATAACACAGATATTCCCGAACGTTATCAATTTTGCGGTCGTTTGCGGATCGCTCCTTATATGGGCGGTCGGAGGACGCTGGGCGCTCCTCGGCGAGGTAACGGCAGGTACTCTCGTGTCCTTTATCTCCTATGCCTCTATGTTCTACGGTCCTGTAAACTTCTTCGCAAACCTCTCAGACTCCTACCAGTCGGCTCTCGCTTCGACAGAGAGGATATTCGATATTCTCGACGCCGAGTCCGAGGAGGTTCGTGAGGACGGTATCAAGCCCGAGAGACTTGAGGGTAAGATCGAGTTCAGAAACGTCAACTTCTCCTTTGATAAAACAAAGAAGACCCTTACAGATATAAATATTACGATAAACCCGGGAGATATCGTCGGTATCGTCGGTACTACGGGCTCGGGTAAGTCCACTCTTATCAATCTGCTTCTCAGATTTTACGATCACTATGAGGGTCAGATCCTTGTTGACGGTATTGATATAAAGGATATGGACCTCGGTACGTACAGAAGCTGTATCGGATACGTTCAGCAAGAGCCGATGATGTTCTCGGATACTATCTTCAACAATATCGCCTACGGCGTTCCCGACGCAAGCGTTGAGGCGGTGCTTCACGCGGCTGAGGTAGCGAACGCCCACGAATTTATCGTAAGACAGCCCGATGGCTACGACTCAAAGCTTGGTGAGCGCGGTGTCGGTCTTTCGGGTGGAGAAAAGCAGAGGCTCTCGATTGCGAGAGCAGTGCTTAAAAATCCCTCGGTGCTGGTGTTTGACGAGGCTACGGCGGCTGTCGACTCCGAGACAGAGAGCCTTATTCAGGAGGCTATTGAGAGACTTATCTCGGGAAGAACGACCCTTATGATAGCTCACAGACTTTCCACACTGAGAAAGGCAAATCTTATCCTTGTTGTGGATCAGGGAAGGATCATCGAGCACGGCTCACACGAAGAGCTTATGGCTCTCGGCGGCAAGTACAAGAAGCTTATAGAGATCCAGTCTATGGGCAACAACGCAGGGCTTACAGTGCCTAACTGACGGAGGTGAGATCATGGCATTATTTATTGACGGTCCTGAGGCAAAGATCGAAAAAACAGGTGACACAACTGTAACTCTCAGGCTTTTCCGAGGCGACGTATATGAAGGGCTCGAGCCCAGAAGGCTCTTTCCTCTCTCGGGTCTCACAAGATATATTACCTTGCTTGACAGCGACCAGAAGGAAAAGGCGATAATCAGAAATCTCGATGGTCTCGACGAGGAGTCGAGAAGGGCTGTGGTCGAGTGTCTCAACGAGTACTATCTTATTCCTAAGATAACGGCGGTGAACCAGATAACCGAGAAGTTCGGAATTCTCAGCTGGCACTGCGAGACCGACCACGGAAGAAGATCCTTCAGAATAAGAAACAGACACAGCGATATCAAAATGCTGTATGACGGAAGAGTGCTTATCCGCGACAGCAACGACAACAGATATGAAATAGAAGATATTAAGAAGCTTGATAAGCGCTCGAGACGACTGCTTGCAAGTGAACTGTAAAAGGAGAAAAGTAATATGAAACTTATTTTTGCTATAATCAGTAATGACGACAGTGTAAAGGCATCCGCAGAGCTCAACAGCGCGGGATTCTTTGTAACAAGACTTTCCACCACGGGTGGCTACCTTATGGTAGGAAACACCACCCTTCTTATCGGTACAGAGGATAAGGATGTTGAAAGGGTCAAGCAGATAATCGCGTCATCCTGCGCGAAGAGAACTCATACTACCACAACAATAAACTCTCTTGGAAGAGGTCTCGGAAACAACGGACTTCCCGAGGCGGTTACCGTTGGTGGCGCTACCGTCTTTGTGCTTGGCGTCGATGAGATGGTAAAGCTTTGATTTAAATGTTAACATAAAAATCTCCTTCGAAATATACTGTATTGAGCGTAAGCTCAAATTTCGAAGGAGATTTTTTATGGCACAGATAATAACTAATCAGGCAAGTCTGAATTATGAGTATAACGGACAGACAGCAAGTGTCCTTTCCAATGTTGCTACTGCCACTCTCGGTGAGGCAATATCGGTTGAAAAGGTGTCCCTTGAGGACAACTACCGACTTGGCAGTGAGATAACCTATTCGGTAAGTTTTCTTAACAGTAGCGGTTCTACACTCACAAACGTGACTATAAGCGACGACCTCGGAGCATATCCCGTTGGCGGAACGAGCGCAGTTCCGCTAAGCTATCTCGCTCCCGCGATCCTCTTTATTGACGGAGTTTACGCGGGGAATATAACCCCAACGATAGGTACGGGAATAAGCTTCACAGTTCCGAGTCTTGCGGCAGGCTCACGGGCGCAGATAGTCTACAGAGCAGCAGCGAACAACTATGCGCCACTAAGTGAGGGTGGAACGGTGACCAATACCGTTACAGTGAGAGCTGACGGACTCACGGGAAGTGTCAGTGACAGCGATACCGTGGCGGCAGACAGCTACGCCGACGTGACTGTGACAAAGACTATGAGTCCTCAGAACGTCCTTGACGGCGACGCTATCACCTATACCTTTGTGATAAACAATTACGGCAATGCCCCCGCCACCAATATCGTTCTCAGCGATGCCTTTGACCCCGCGCCTGAGAATATTTCGCTTCAGGTGAACGGAGCTACCGTTGCCCCCGAGAATTACACCTATGTGGGAGGCGTGCTGACCTTCCCCTCTGACGGCTCGGCATATGAACTCTCGCTCCCCGCGGCGGAGATAACCTCCGACCCGAACAGCGGACTCGTCACTGTAGTACCCTCTACCGTAACGGTAACTGTCGTCGGTGTGATCTGATTTTTCGGTGCTGTCTCAATTTACCCTTGAGACAGCACCTGTGAAGAGAATATTGTACAAAAAGTTCTACGAATAGGATGGAATTTTATACACATTATGATTTAAAAAATGGTATAATAAAACAAAGAAATAAAAATTGAGGAGGAATTATGAAAAGATTATTTTCAGCCACTCTCGCGGTTATAATGCTTTTATCTTGCTTTGTTATAACCGCTTCCGCAACAACACCTCTCGATATCAGATATCTTGAGAGCAAGGGGCAGGAGCATATCTACCTCGGCGGAGAGACCGCCACAGCACCTACCGTTGACGGAAGTATCTCTTCGGGAGAGTATCCCACGAGTCAGACGGCAACACTCGGCGGTTGCCCCGAGAACGTTATCAAAAACGTTAAGCACTATTTTTCCTATAACGCGGAGAAGATATATCTTGCTGTCGAGATGACAGAGGAGAACTGCGTTTACGGAACAAGCGCATATTATTTTTGCCTTGGATTTCCCACGGCGGGTGGATTTGCCGATGGCGCTTCGGGACTCAGAGTGCAGCTTGTAATCAATGACGCGAATAGAGTAACACCTACAGTACATTATGTTGACTATCATAATGGCAGCAGAGCTGTTCAGATGAATGTGACTTTATTTAACGTAGTGTCTGCTTCTGCGGCAAAGAGAGACAATTCTTCAAAGAAGACCACCTACGAGATAGAGATCGATATTGAAAATCTGAAATACGAGTCGGGAATAATCTTCAACGAGGTAGCTACCTTCTATACATACGCAATAAGCGGAGGCTCTACCTATTACTACCGTCTTTCTCTTGACGATGCGACAAAGGCGGGAGTCAACGCGGCTTACCCCGATCATACTATTAAGGATTACGCATACGCGCCCCACGTGCTTCATTTCGCGGCAAATGAGGACAAGGTAAACGATGCCAAGATAGAGACACTCAACGCTGCTGCCGTAAAGCTTTACGACAGAGAGACCTTTGGTATCCGTTTTGCCACAAGGATAGATAAGACGTACCTTGAGTCGCTGATATCGGCGAACGGCAAAGACAAGGTAAGACTTGGAACGATAATTGTTCCCAAGGAAAAGCTTGAGGCTGCGGGCGGTGTATTTACCGCTGAGGCTATCGGTGAGATCGCCGAGAACGAGGGAACAGACATTGCGGCAAACCTTGATGCTCCTTTCCTTGAAGCGGGAGATAGTCTTGTGTTTACAGGCGGCTTCAGAAAGGTAGCCGATAAGGCAGCCGATTACGTTGCTATCGGCTACATAAAGGCAGGGGAGACTGTCGAGTACAGCCCCGTGTACGCTGAAAGATCGGTATCGGGCGTCGCGTTTGCGGCACTTCGTGACCTTTCTGCCACAGCTTCCGAGGAGTATGCCACCGCCGTTAATATCTCCAGCGGAGCAAAGGAAATGAAGAGCGTTGCCGAGGGTGTATTTGAGGCATACAGCTCTTACACCAAGGCTCAGATCGAGGAGCTCTACGTTCTTGCTTCGGGTTATAACTGCGCAAGACTTAACTATTTCTGGGACGTACTTCCCAAGGCAGAGGGCGAGGTCCGTGTAGGCTGCTCCAACGTATATTTCCATAACATTTATAAGAACCTTCCCAACGGATCAAAAGCCGATAAGGAAGCAATGCTTGGAAGAAATCTTGCTTCTATAGTTGAGATGGATGCCGACGTTGTACTTCTTCAGGAGGTGAGTGAGGGAATACTTACGAGTGGAAATACAATAAGAGATTACAGGCTTCAGACATACCTATATCCTCAGCTCAGAGCTGCGGGTTATACTCTCGTTGACGTTGAGATCGGCGCTTTCCCGAACGGAACAAGTAGCGCAAACTTTAAGGGTATCAACTATACTCCCATCTGGTATAACGCCGAAACTATGACTCTTGAGGCGTGCGGACACAAGTATTTCGACTCGGTCAAAACAAACCCCGACGGCGGTCTTTCCTCCTCTAAGTCATATACCTGGGCGCTCTTCACCCAAAAGTCCACAGGAAAGCAGTTCGCGGCTATCTCCACCCACTATACATGGCACTCAAGCGAAGAAATGGGACTTCTCCTTCGCAATAAAGATGCGAAAGAGGTTATGGATATGGTAAAGGAGATCGAGACCAAGTATAACGTTCCCGTTATAGTTATGGGTGACTTTAACAGTAGAGTCGGTACTCCCGCGTACGAAACGATGTGTTCGGGAAATCTTGCCAACGCGAGAACACTTGCGGACACCGTTGTAAACGCGGTTTACAGCTCGTCTCATACCTACAGCAAGGACGAGATGTATCTTCCTACCTTCGGTAATCCCATTGACCACGCGTTCGCGTCAAAGAGCGGACTTAATATAACCAAGCACCAGAACCACGTGACAAATAAGGCAATAGCCGCAACCGACCACGTACCGCTCTCAATAGACTTTACTATCGAGTAAACAACAAAATAATAAGTATGGGGCTGTCTCAATTTTACATTGAGACAGCCCCATTTTATGGGATAGTCAGATTTGAGCAAGAAGCGTCGTTCTTCGGGGCGAAAGGCGTACAAGCGTAGGTCGAGCCCCGAAAACGAATGAGCTATTGTTATTTTTTCGATCTTGCCAAAGGTGACAGTACATTTTATATAAGCTTGATAAAGAGAAGAGAAGAGGGTTTGTGCCAATATGCCGACCAGTAGTTCTCATAGTCGTCGAGCATATTGATGTTGTGTGTCCTCTTTCCGTCGGGTTCTGTAACACCCGTGAACTCAAAGGTCATTCCGATAAGGTCACCCACGTGCTTTTCGTCCTGAAGTGTGAATTCAGCGCAGATGTAGAAGTGGTCCTCCTCAACTCTGAATGATGAGCGGCAGACCTCGGGCATACTGTTGAGTATCATCTCTCCGTTTACGTTCTTGTATTCGGGATATACCTTGCAGCCCTTGATGCACTTTGGAAGCAGCTCCTTGTTTCTCCAAAGGATAAATCTGTCACGTACCGCCTCCTCGGAAATATAGACGTTCAGCACGTCGGAATCGGCAGAGGAGTATTTGTTGGGATTTGAAACAAGCTTTTTGTCAAGCCTCAGATTGAGGAAAATGCTCTTTTCGCTCCAGAGTAGCTTGTAAGCGCCGCCGACACGGATAAGTCCGTCGCGTACCCAACCCCGATCAAGGGATCGCTCCTCGGAGACGTTCCAGGCGGGATCAAAGGGATCGTCAATACTTGGAGTCACCTCAGCCTTTTTACATTCAAAGGCAAGCTTGTCCTTGAACTCGGGAATATCCATATCGATTGGAAGGTAGGGTGTGCTTCGGGGCTTTATGGGCATTTCGCAAAGGGCAGGGGCAAACTCGGCAACGTAGATGTCCTTTACGTGAAGCTTTTTCAGAAGAGTATAGCTTGCGGGAACGTTCGCAAAATGGATGCGGTGTCTTCCCGGGTCAACAGAGGGCCAATAAACGATCTCGGGATCGATAGCCGCATAGAGCTCGGGAGACGCGCCGTAGCTGCCGTGGTGCGCTACCTGACATACGTCGCTCTTAAGATCCTCAGGACATTTTTTCAGCATAGAGCGACTAGCCGCGTATTCGGCATCGCCGAGGAATATAGCGGTTTGTCCCTCTGCCGTGAGCTTGAATATCGTTGAGGTGTCATTGCAGTTCTGGTGTGGCTCTTCGCTTATGGGGAGAAGGTCCTCCCAGGTAAATATAACGTCTATCCTCATTCCGCCAAAGCTGAAGGAGTCTCCTCTGTGAACAATGACCTTTTCAGCGCCGAGCATCTCCACCGTCTCGTCAAAGAGATCAAGGACACGGCAACAGCCTGCCTCCTGTGTCTTGAAGTATTCCTTGGTGGGGAAGTTGTATATGAATTTTTTAACTGTTATTTCGTCCTTATGACGAAGAGCGATGCCCTTTGCGGCAAAGGCGTGGTCGTCGTGGGCGTGGCTTATGAGCCAGGCGTCAACGGTAGGCTTTTCCTCTCCCGTGATCTCTTTCAGATAATCGAGGACCATTTCTCCGTCGTAGTCCATACCGCCGTCGTAAACGAGAGTGCTTCCGTCGTCGCAGGTAATGACAAAGCCCATGCCTTCAATGGTATATCCGAGGGTCTTGAGCTGATGAATAGCATTATTTTTCATGATCTGCCTCCGAATGTTAAGTGATGATATATTTTAGCATATATCTCGGTGTTTGTCTACAATTTTCACTGATTTTGGTCTTATTTATTCAAGAGCGTGTATTTCGAGTCTTTTTACATATTTGTGGGGCGGCATTCCGTAGATCCGCTTGAATGCTCGTATCAGGCTGCTGCTGTCAGAAAAGCCGCACTTTTCAGCCGCATATTCGATAGTCTCAGCCTGAAGCAGGTATTGGATAGCGTTTTTCAGACGGCATTTGCAAAGATACTCCCCCATCGTGTCTCCCGTGTAAAGCTTAAATCCCGTCATCAGCTTGGTTCTGCCAACACATAGCTCTTTCGCGAGGGCAGAGAAGTCGATCTTTTCGGAATAATGATTTTCCATAAAGGTCATAGCCTCCCAGACGTATGACGGCTTTTGATTCTGTCCGATCTCTTCGTTTGAGCGCTCGTGAAGGCGCAAGAGCACATAATATACCAAAAGTCGCTGTCCGAGCATACTCTCTTCTCTCTCGATCTGTTCGATAAGTCGCAAGAGCTCGAGAGCCTCCTCTTCCGACAGCGTAATTATCCTTCCGTTTTCCGAAAAAACCTCGGAGAGCTGCTTCCATTCGGGAATATAATTTGCCACAAAATTTTCGGCAAAGCGCAGATAGGTTCTGCTATATACCGTGTCGGGAGAGCAAGATATATAATGCGGTGTGTCGGGAGGCGTCAAAACTATCTTTAGCGTCTCTCCCTCGTCAAATTGATCCTTCAGAAGTATTTTCGTATTGCCCGACGAAATAAGATTTATCTCGTAAAAACGGTGTTTATGGTAGTTATAGATCTGACTCGGAAAAGCATCACTGTGCTTGATGTCAATGGTTTTCCAGCTTGAGCCGTAGCCGACATTATATAAAAGTACCTTGTCCATATTCTCACCTTCCTTGGATCTCAGTATAGCATATATTCGAAAAAAAAGCAATGATTTTGTCAAACATCACACAAAAAACAAAATATTTTCGAACGCTCGGTATATTATTTGGAACTGCCGTCTATTGAATTGTTTGTGCGGATATTCTATAATATAAAAAAAGCGCGGAGGATTTTATTGTGAATAAAGAAATAAAAATATGGATAGACGCCCTTGAATTTGAGAGGGGAGGCTGGAAGGAAGATACGCAGTTCGTGCATCTTATGGGCTGCGGATATCTTATAGCGGCAAACGAGCCGGGAGTACCCGTTGAGGACGCGAAAATAGAGGTCGATCTACCGCAGAAGGATATATACCGCATCTGGGTACGCGACCGAAATTGGCTGAGACCTCATAACCCGGGTAAATTCTCGCTTCTCGTAAACGGAGAGGACAACGGAGTTGTCCTCGGAGCACAGCCCTCGGACGCGTGGGTGTGGGAGATAGCTGGAGATTTTGAGCTTTGCGGAAAGACCGAGCTTACTGTCAGAGATCTTACGGGATATTTCGGGCGCTTCTCCTCGATAGTTATCACAAACGATTTTGATTACGTTCCCTCGAGGGAAACAGAGCGTATGTATAAGGAACGCGCAAGAGCAAAGGGACTCGATACCGATGTCAGATACGGCGGTGACTATGACGTTATCGTTGTGGGCGGAGGCCCCGGTGGCGTACCTGCCGCTATCGCAAGCGCGAGAAAGGGAATGAAAACTCTCCTCATTCATAATAGACCCGTTCTCGGAGGAAACGGAAGCAGTGAGATAGGCATTACCTTTGAGGGCGCGGGTTCACACGGTATCCGAGAAACGGGTATCGCCGAGGAGCTTCGCCGTCTTCGTGACAGCGACCCCATGAGAGCGGGGGATTGGCAACGCGCCCTTGAAAAGCTGGTTGCGGCTGAAAAGAATATAACCGTTGTTTATAACTCTCACGTGTGCGACGTTGAAATGGAAAGTGAGAGCAGGATCAAGGGGGTCATCGCCCTCGATATACTCGAGCTGACGAAAAAGAGCTACACGGGAAGGATATTTATTGACTGTACGGGTGACGCTTGGGTGGGATATTACGCAGGAGCGAAATATCGCTTTGGCCGTGAGGCAAAGCACGAGTACGGCGAATATCTCGCATCTGATATTGCCGATACCCAGACTATGAGCGGCTGTATCAGGGACGTAAACAGACAGATACTTATGAAGACTGCCTCTCCCGTCTCCTTCAAAGCTCCCGATTGGGTCCCGAAGCTTCCTGAAAAGGACGAGGATTTCGGACGCAGCATTTCTGCCGTTACAAGACAAGCCTGGTGGATAGAAGCCCCCAATACCTATGACGATATGTGGGACGGTGAAGAGTCAAGAGACGCGCTCTTTCTTGTGCTCCTCGGATATTTCGATCATCTGAAAAACTATTGGTCGGGTAAGGCGGCAGCGGAAAATGTGCGTCTCTGCTTTACAAGCATAATGAACGGACGGCGCGAGTCGCGCAGACTGATAGGCGACTACGTGCTGACGCAGGACGATTGCATCAACGGTACTCAGTTCGAGGACGTTATCTCCTATACGGGCTGGAATCTGGACATACATCATCCCGAGGGGATCTACGGCAGCAAAAACGGTCCGCTTTATTGCGCAAGAAGAGTTCACAATTCCGCCGAAGTGCCATTCCGTTGCCTTTACTCCAAAAATATAGATAACCTTATGTTCGCGGGAAGAAATATAAGCACCACACATATCGCGATGGGAACTACGCGCGTTCAGAATACCATTGCTACTCTCGGTCAGGCAGTAGGTACAGCGGCGGCTATGTGCATACGTCTCGGTGAAACTCCGAGAGGAATATATCAGCGCCATATAGGTGAGCTTCAACAGACCCTTCTGAAGGACGACCAGTATATTCCTCGTATCAGAAGGGAAGATCACGCAGATCCTTGCCTGGGGGCGAAGGTCTCGGCCTCGAGCGTTTGTACGACCGAGATATTCCGCACAGCTAAGGGAGAGGTCGGAGAGCTTCTTCCTATGAACGTAGCGAGAGCGGTGAATCTCGGATATTCCGAGACTCACGGAGATATTGAGCATATCTATCTCAGACTCCGTTCGGATCTTGCGGAGGAGAAAACAGTGAGAATACACGCCCAGCCTTTCGGCGGTGACAGTGATACCTTTGCCGCACCGGGAGAGATATACACCGTTGAGAGTGTCGTTCCACCTATGCGCGAGGGATGGGTGAGATTTGACGTTCATATTCCCACAAAGAGAGATAAGTACGTTGAGGCTGTTCGGATAAGAATAGAGCTCGATGAGGCAGAGGGAATATCCTGGCGTTCGATCACAAACGGAACGATGTATCAAAGCGCGGGAGAAAAGGATGCGGACGGAAATTGGAGGATGAAGCTCTACGTAAGTATGTGCGCGTCGGTAAGTGAGCCGTACGAGCCTGCTGCGAATTGCGCTCCCGAAAACGTTGTTAACGGATATAACAGGATAGTCGATTCCGAGCGCTATGAGTGGGTCTCCGACCCTGAGCAGGAGCTGCCTCAGTGGATAGAGGTGGAGCTTTCTGAGCCCCGAGAGATCAAAAACGTAAACGTCTGCTTTGATACAGATCTTGTTAACCCTGGCGTGGCGTGGGGAATAAAGATCGCCGAAGCTCCCAAGTGCGTAAAGGATTATACGGTCGAGATATTTGACGGAAAGAGCTGGAGAAAAATCGCAGACGAAAAAGACAATATTTTCAGAAAGCGCACGCACAGCTTTGAGCCGATGAACGCTGAAAAGATCAAGGTGACCGCCCTTGCGACCTGGGGCGACAGATCTGCGCGTATAATGGAAATAAGCGCGAATTAAATATGAATTGGCAAGACCGAAAAAGTCCGAGAATAAATAAAAAAATCCCATTTACGCATAAAAACGCAAATGAGACACTAATAGGTTGAATTTCTTCGAAATTCTTCATCTTTATGGACTTTTTCTACCGCCGTTTTCGGGGCTCGACGTACAACCGAGTGGTGACCCGTACGGGAATCCTGTCTCGCTTTGCTCGACGGCAAGTTTGCAGGCAAACTTGCACCCTCTGCCTTCGGCAGGGCTTCGGTTTTGGTACAGATAAGCAAAAAAGAAAACACACACCGAGCGGTGACCCGTACGGGAATCCTGTCTCGCTTTGTTCGACGGCAAGTTTGCAAGCAAACTTGCACCCTCTGCCTTCGGCAGGGCTTCGGTTTTGGTACAGATAAGCAAAAAAGAAAACACACACCGAGAGGTGTGTGTTTTCTTTTTGGTGACCCGTACGGGAATCCTGTCTCGCTTTGCTCGACGGCAAGTTTGCAAGCAAACTTGCACCCTCTGCCTTCGGCAGGGCTTCGGTTTTGGTACAGATAAGCAAAAAAGAAAACACACACCGAGTGGTGTGTGTTTTCTTTTTTGGTGACCCGTACGGGAATCGAACCCATGTTTCCAGCGTGAGAGGCTAGCGTCTTAACCGCTTGACCAACGGGCCATCTGTCGACGACTTTAATATTATAACATATCTTTTTTAAAAATGCAATACCTTTTTGAAAAAAAGTTTGAAAAAAATCAAAATTTCTTTTTTGTCGGTTTTTTGCTTTGAAATTGGGGGGATCGTTGTTGAAAATTCACAATCCCCCCAAGTATAGATTTATTAATATTCCGCTTCCACGTACTCGGTGTATTCGCTTTCAAGTGCCTCGTTCACAAGGGCATCGAAATCCAGCTTTCTTTCCTGAACAAGGACCTTCTCAAGCTCGGGGCGTGTTTTGGGGTGTCTTGGAGTAAAGACGGTACAACAATCCTCATAGGGAAGGATCGATGTCTCGAAGGTGTTGATCTGCCTCGATATCTGCACGATCTCTTCCTTATCAAGTCCGATGCAGGGTCTGAAGACGGGAATATTCACCGCGTTATCTGTCACACCGATAGCCTGCATAGTCTGTGAAGCCACCTGACCCACGCTCTCACCCGTAATGAGAGCGCCGCAGTTATATTTCTCAGCCAGCTTTTCGGCGATCGTCATCATATATCTGCGAAGCAGAAGGGTAAAGTAGTCCTCCTCGCAATTTTTGACCAGCTCCTCCTGAATATGAGTGAGCGAAACTATATGGACCTTGATATCCCCCGCGTAGACAGCCACGAGCTTTGCGAGATCAAGGACCTTTTCCTTTGCGCGCTCGCTGGTATATGGGAAGGATTCAAAATGCACAGCCTCGAGCTTGACTCCGCGCTTTGCGAGCATATAGCCCGCCACAGGTGAGTCAATACCGCCCGAGAGGAGAAGCAGACCGCGACCGTTGCTTCCTATCGGCATACCTCCAGCGCCCTTGAATGAGCCCGCGGAGACGTACGCGCCGAATTCGCGGATCTCTACCTTGACTATCACGTCGGGGTGATGGACGTCGACCCTGATACCTCTGCAGGATTCAAGGACTACGCCGCCGATCTCACGTGAGATCTCCATTGAGTCGAGAGGGAAGGACTTGTCCGAGCGCTTTGCTTCGACCTTGAAGGTGTGAAGACCCTTGAGAAATGAGGGGATATATTCACGGACGACCTTTGCGATATCCTCCATATTTTTTTCGCAAACGGCGGCTCTCGCGACGGTCACGATACCGAAGACCTTTCTTGCCGCCTCGAACATACCGTCGATATCGGCGGTGTCGTCGGTCGCCTCGATATATATGGTGCTCTGAGCGCGGTAGATATCAAAGCTTCCGTAAGCCTTTGCGCGTTTTTTCAGTTCACGGCAGAGCATATCCTCAAAATATTTTTTGTTCGCGCCCTTGAGCACGATCTCTCCGTATTTACACAATATGATCTCTTTCATTTTAAAAAATAGGGGAAGATCTCATTGGATTTCCCCTTTTCCTTTCGGTTAATTGTTTTCGGTTTCGCGGTAGTAATTGGGGAAGAGAACGTTCCAGACCTTTCTGCAGGCAAAGGTGTCGGCGATAGAGGAGTGGGGAACACCCTCCCATTCGATGCCGAGACATTCCATAGCATCGATCAAAGACGCGTGCTCAAGCTCGGGTCTGTGCTCGTGAATATATCTCACGTACTCATTTGCGCAGCAGCGCACCTTCTTGTGGAGCTCGTCGCGCTCCTCGGGGGTGTCGTAGATATATTTTATATGGCTGAAGTCGGTTGATACGCCGTAGGCAATGAGATTTTTCGCGTTGGCGAAGATCTCCTTGATCTTGGGAGTCAGCTCCTTGAGAGTAGGCGCGTCGACGACCATATCGGGGGTGATACCGTGTATCTTTTCGGTTCTGTTCCACTTTTTTGTGTGTTCGGGCTTAACGAGGGTATCCATTACCATATCGCCGTTTCCGTCGATGATCGTTATGGAAAGGATCTCGTCGTGATCGTAAAAGCCTGTGAGCTCAAGGTCGAAGAAAAGTACCTCCTCCTCCTTCATACCGTAGCAGGCGGATCTCAGCTTGTCTCCCTCTGCACGGCGGATCTTCATATCCTCCTCGTAGCAAGCGGCGCAAAGCTTTTTCTTGTATCTTATATCCTTGCCGCATCTGACGCAGAGCAGGGGAAGACGCTTGGCGGTCTTTTTGTCGAAGAAGAAGAGGATCGACTTGTCCGCGCGGTATGTAAAAGCGACGGGCTCTTCAACGGTCTCATAGTTCATTCTCTTGAGCTTATCGGCGGGATAAAATCCGCAAGCGGCAGCGCGCTTTATCGACATTCTTTCGATCACCGTACCGCTCTCAAGAGTGTAATTTTCCTTTTTGGAAGTGGGGCTGTACCACATTTCAACGGGAGCTTCAACAACTCTGTCGGGATCGAAATAATATATAAGATCTCCTTTTTCCGAAAGCTCAAAAGCTACGGGCTCACCCGATGGCATAAGATGAAGCTCGGAGAGGGTCTGACGAGTAAGTAGGTTTTTCGCATCGGCTTCTTTTCTCGTTATTGCACGGATAACAGCGCCCGAGCGAAGGGTTCTTTTATTTTCCAAAGCCAACCTCCGATATAAAATAATATTTAAGGTGAATAATATCACATAGCAACACAAATTTAATTATACCATATAAGTTAGCTTTTGTCAATGAAAAAAGAGGGATTGTTTAAGATTTTCTTGTCAATGATAAAAGCGGACAGAGGAGAAAATCCTCTGTCCGTGGGGGGCGTGCGATATAAGATTTGTAGTTGTATCAAAAAATTTAGTTTGGCTCATCTCATAGGAATTGTATAATCGCGTTCCGTTATATTTACCTTTTCATAATTCTGATTATATTGCCACACTTGTACCGTTATTGATCCGTCTCCATTATCAATAACATTGTATGTGCCGCTTTTAAAATAATTATGCGCGTCATAACCGCCTTTTATATGCCCGAGATATTTTTCTTCGCCGTCCTGCAAAACGTATATATCAGCTCCGCTTGACCAAAGGGCCTTGGTCCATTCCTTTACAACGAGAACAACGTCACTATCGGGAACTTCAACGGTAATGGGAGGAAGATAATCTTTTTCAGACCACGATGAGAGAGCATAATCAAGCATGATAAAATATACTACAAAGATCAACACTATGACACATGCTACTATGAAATAAATTTTTTTCTTCTTATCTTTCATTCATTTTGCTCCTGCTTTTTTGCTTTTCTTCTCTTTATAGTCAAGACTGTGCCGATAAGAACATCCAAAAAAACGATACACAAATAGGACGCTATTTTTGCAACAACATAAAATAAGATTTGCCATCCATACGCAGTTTGATAATACTCGATAAAGCGAATATCAAAGTCTATACATGCAAAACAGAAAGTTATTGCCATATCAATTATAAAAGGAATAGAGCCAATGGCTAAATATACCCACGGTTCTTTATAATCATTCCACTTTACTATGACATATACAAGAGTGATTAATAGAGGGGACGTATATAAACCCACTAATATTATACCATCACCAAAAAATCTTTCCATTATGTCGAAAGCAAAAAGACCGATTATTATCGAAGAAAAAATAGCTACCGATAGCGTTTTTATCAAAACTATTAAGTAATGTTTATTTTTCATTGTTATAAACTGCCTTTCTGCGAAAGGCATCGACGGGGTTATGAAACCCTCGTGCGCTTTCGCTTTTTGTTAATAAATTTGTGGTAAAATATAGTTAAGAG
>SVSX01000081.1 GCA_015064085.1 Oscillospiraceae bacterium
TTCTATTCGCCCTAAACTTGCGCAGCAAATATCACTCGGCGTAAGCCGAATATCACTGCGTAGCAATAGAACTCGCCGAAGGCGAATAGAGTTAGCGTGATACTCCGTTAAGAGTATCACGCTAAACGTTCTCCGTGTTTTTTATTTACCAAAGCAAGGACCGTATGCCGCACAAGCGCGGTAATCCTGCCCCTCCTTGTCCGAGCCAAAGGCGTTCCAAGCAGCGGGACGGAAAATATCCTTCTCGGGTACGTTGTGCATACAAACGGGAATGCGGAGCATAGAGCAAAGCGTGATGAGATCCGCGCCGATATGCCCGTAGCTGATCGCTCCGTGGTTTGCTCCCCAATGGTTCATGACCTCATAGGCATTCTCGAAGGGCGATCCCTCTCTGCCGTCACAGCGAGGCACAAACCAGGTGCAGGGCCAGGTATAGTCTGTGCGCTTCCAGAGCAGGTCGGTGACCTCATCGGGAAGCTCGACGGTCCAACCCTCGGCTATCTGCAAGACAGGTCCGAGCCCCTTGACAATATTCAGCCTTATCATAGTGCAAGGCACTTCCGCCTTGGTTACAAAACGAGAGGAAAAACCACCGCCTCGGAAATATCCCACGTCGGCGGGCGCCCACTCGGTGTGCTCCATAATAGCCTTGCGATCCGCGTCGGTGACGTTGTACCACTCCTTCATCGTCGGCGCTCCGTTTTCGTCAAGAGCGCGACAGTTGGCATCAAGACAAGCCGCTCCCGAATTAATAAGATGAATAAATCCGCCCGCCTCACGAGCCTTGCCCTCAAGCTCATATCCCGCGACACGCCTTACGGCATCACCCGACCAATAGGTTCGCACGTCGGCAAATATCTGAGCGCGGTTGGTGAGAAGCTTCATAAACAACATTCCGATGCCGTTGAGGGTATCGTTTTCGGTAGCGAGAATATAGGGCTCTCTCGTACCGTTCCAGTCAAAGGAGGTATTGAGGATCGCCTCTCCAAAGTCACAGTTGGGATAGAAATCTGTCCACTGCCTCTGTCCCTGAAAGCCTGCGGCGATAGCGTTATGTCCGACCATCTCCTCCTCGCAGCCCTTGGGAAGATTTTGGTTGCCGTTCATCAGATCCTTAAGGATCACCGCCATAAGGACGCAGAATTCAAAATCCTTTTGCTTCTCTTCATCGGATTTACGAAGCTCCTCGGGATTCTTATCAAACCCGATCTTGCAGTTTTCCTTTGCCCAAGCAAGAGCATGGGCATATTCCTCCTTGTCGTATATCCCCTCGGTCATTCGGCGGATTATCTCGACCTCGTCCACCGATTCGACGCGCATTCCGAGATATTCCTCCATAAAACTTACGTCGATCTGCGAACCCGCAATTCCCATACAAAGTGAGCCTATCTGCAAATAGGATCTTCCGCGCATAGTCGCGGCGGCAACGGCTGCCCTGCCGAAGCGCAAAAGCTTTTCGCGCACATCCTCGGGGATCGTCGTATCGTCAAGGTCCTGAACGTCCTTGCCGTAGATGCCGAAGGCGGGAAGTCCCTTCTGCGCGTGAGCGGCGAGAACGGCGGCAAGATACACAGCTCCTGGTCTCTCAGTTCCGTTGAAGCCCCATACTCCCTTGATAGTAAGAGGGTCCATATCCATCGTCTCAGAGCCGTAGCACCAGCAGGGGGTTACGGTCAGGGTGATCGATACTCCCTCGCGGCGGAATTTTTCGGCACAGGCGGCAGCCTCTGCCACCCTTCCGATAGTCGTGTCCGCAATGACAACGCGCACGGGCTCTCCGTTTGAGTAACGAAGATTTTCCTCAAATAGCCTTGCGGCGCGCTTTGCCATACCCATAGTCTGCTCCTCGAGGGATTCGCGGACTCCAAGCGCTCCTCTGCGTCCGTCGATAGTGGGGCGAATACCGATCACGGGATATTCGCCGATCAGTCTGTTCTTTGCCATTTTTCATTCTCCTTTCGCGGATCTGTTTTTCGTTTTTTTAATTTCGGTAAAAACCTTGATTTTATTATAGGTTGGTATTATAATATTTTCAATAGACAAAACCCACAAAAACATTAACAAAGCTTAGGTGATAATATGAGTGAGCATTTTTTTGAAAACAATTCATACTCGGTAGTCTTTGCCGAGAGAAGAGACATAGGCGACGAATGGAATGACGTGCAATGGGACCGCAACCACTTGCAGATACAATATCACCGCTTGTATTACCTTACAAGCGGAAACGCCATTCTCCATCTTGTGGACCGCACGATCGAGCTGACAACGGGAAATATCTACCTTATCCCCGCCTTCTCGGTCCTTCAGAGTGAGATACACGGCGAAATGAACAAATATTACATCCATTTTCAGGCAAGCTCCCCACTCTTCGGAATATCCCGCTATCTCTCGGGCGAGTATTGCGTGAGGGCAAACGAGATGACCGAAGGGCTCTTCGAAATCGTGACCGAAAACTATGCCAGGAGCACTCAGGAGGCTTATATGAAGGTACAGGGGGCAATGGACCTCCTGCTTTCGGATTTCTTCCGCGGACAGTCGGCTAACCGACACGCTCTGCTGAAATTCGAGCCTGTTCTCCGCTATATCGACTCTCATTACCGAGAGCCTATCCCCCTCTCCCGCCTTGCTTCGCTGATGAACATCAGCACTATGTATTTTTCGAACTTCTTCAAGGATACCTTTCATATCAGCCCCAAGCAGTATATCCTTAATCTGCGTCTGACCGAGGCGCAGAGGCTTCTCCTCGAAACAGATCTCTCGATCAAGGAGATCGCCTACAGGGTCGGCTTCGAGAACGAAAGCTATTTTTCGGAATTCTTCTCGGCAAAGGTGGGTATCTCCGCCCGAAAATTCAGGGGTCGCCGTCTGCCGATGACACGGGAATCGATATTGTAGGCTCGAAGATTTTTCTCCATCTTGTTGACATTGGCTTTTGGCTGTGATATAATCTGTCTGTATTCCGATAATATATCTATAAGGAGAAAAAATATGGATTGGGAAAAAGAACTTTACAAAGAAAACGAACAGCCCCTCGACACCCTCGTCGACGGTTACAGCAACACGGCAATATTCCGCAAGATCGCCTTCATCGGCGACAGCCTCTCCTCGGGCGAGTTTGAAACCGCCGCTCCCGACGGAAAGCGCGGGTTCTATGATCTCTTCGAATACTCCTGGGGTCAGTATATCGCAAGACACAACGGACTCACGGCGTATAATTTCTCAAAGGGAGGTATGACCGCGAAGAGGTTCAACGAGAGCTTCGCCGAGGATATGGGCTTCTGGGACAATAGCCTTGCGGCTCAGGCTTACGTTATCGCCCTCGGTGTCAACGATCTGAACCACGCCGATTGGGAGCTCGGCTCTCCCGATGACATTGACCCCTCGGACTACAAGAACAATAAGGACACTATCTTCGGTCACTACGGCGCTATCATCTCAAGATACAGAGAGATCAGCCCCGACGCGCCCTTCTTCTTCGTGGGATTTCCGAGATCAACCTCGTATAACGAGAAAAAGGAGAAGATGATCGAGGGACTTTACAGGCTGACCGAGATCTTCCCCCATTCATACGTTATAGATCTCGCAAAGTACGGTCCTGTGTACGACGAGCGCTTCAAGAAGCAATTCTACCTTAACGGACATATGAATCCCGCGGGCTATATCCTCACCGCAAGAATGATCGACTCCTATATCGACTACATAGTGCGGCATAACCCCGACAAGTTCAAAAACGCAGGATTTGTAAATTCGGGAATAGAGTACAAATTCGATCAATAATTTTTGTTAAAACAGACGAAAAAGCAAAACCCCTCTTTACAAAAAAGTTAAAGAGTAGTATAATATAACCTAAAGGTTTATACCTTAATTCAAATTTAAAGAAAAAAAGGATGGTGTTTATGAAAACAACAGCAAGGATCATAACACTTCTTCTCGCTCTTATGATGGTAGTTACCTGCTTCATCGGCTGTAAGGGCGACGAGAATACTGACGATCCCTCTGTAACGACCACTACCGCAGGCGGCGCAGGCGGCGAAGGCGGCGAAGGTGGCGACGTTACAACAGAATACGTTTCCAAGCTCCCTCAGGACAAGAAATTTGAGGGCGAACCCTACCAGTTCAACATTCTCGGTGTAGACGGAGGAACACATCAGCAGTTCACCACGATCGAGATCGCACGCGATACCCTCACAGGTAACGTTGTTGGCGACGCGGTCTACTACAGAAACGAAGAGCTTAAGGCTAAGCATAACTTTGAGGTTAAGCAGACCCTTTCCACAAGCGTTGTTACTGTCGCTCAGAACCTCTACCTCGGCGGTGAGCATCTCTACGACGTTGTAGACTACTACACTGTCAATCTTATCAAGCACGCTCAGGAGGGCTACCTTCTTGACCTCAACACAGTTCCCTACATCGACTTCCTCCACCCCGCTTGGGATGATACAGCGAACGCTGAGCTTACGATCAACGGCAAGACATATCTTGCACACAGTGACTTCAACCTTCAGTCCAAGGCAAGAACATACTTTATGATGTACAACCGCGAGCTCTTCCACACGCACGAGGAGTATCAGGGCGTTTACATTGAGGATATGGTCGATGACAACACCTGGACTGTTCAAAAGTTCTATGAAATAGCTAGCAACGAGTTTGCGGCTGACCTTGACGGCGGCGGCAAGGGCGGTCTTCTCGACCAGTGGGCTCTCTGCGCTGACGGTCACAACGTTATGGCCTGCTTCGCTTACGGCGCGGGCTACAGACTCTCCCGCAACAACAACGGCGTTATCGAGCTTGTAGGTGTTGACGAGAGAACCACAGATATCCTTAACCTCTGCACAAAGGCAACTCTCGATCCTATGCTCACTCTCACATCGAACTCGGCTCTTCCCGGTATCACTGACAGAACCGGTATAGATACCTTTGAGGAAGGCAGATCCCTCTTCCTCAGCGACCTTCCCTCTTCCTTTGATATCGGTCTTAACCTCGACTTCGAGTACGGAATCCTTCCTTACCCCAA
>SVSX01000017.1 GCA_015064085.1 Oscillospiraceae bacterium
CACAGACCTTGGTTGACAAGCTCTTTGGCGGTTCAAGAAAAGCACTTTTTTCAGCTTTGATAGAAGATGAAAAGCTAACAAAGGATGAAATCGACGAGCTTCGAAAATTGATCGACAAGAGGTGATATCGTGAATTTTCATCTTGTCAAAGATTTCGTCAAGCTTTGCATCCCAAACAAAATCTTGTTTAAAATGATATGTGATATTGCCGTATTCAGCAGGTGTTTCAAGTGTGGCTACATTATCAGCAAGCTCAATAGTGACTTCCAATCCGCCACTTTTACTTGCCTTGAAGTTAATTGGTTTTATAAGGCAAGTGAAATCTTCACCATCGTGGCTGTTTGTGTTAAATTTAAACCGTGCGCCGGAATATCCGTCACATGCCGTTGCGGTTATCTTGCCACTTTCCACCTGTATTCTTATGTATTCAAGAGAAGGGCGTGACACATATCTGTTTGCGGTGCTGCCTTTTAATGCTTTGAGCATTTTTTTAAACATTATTTCATTGATTGTTACTTTCATAGCATCCCCCTTTTAGAATGGCAAACCATCATCACCCGGAATCTCTTCAAATTTCGGTGATGTGTTTGCAAAGCCCGGTTGTGTATATGCACTTGGAACATAGGAAGACGGGGTACTTACCACAGGCTCATTTTTTTGCTCTGTATTGCCTTGATTTTCACCCGCAAAAGCAACTTCATCCGCTACCACTTCTGTTGCATAGCGCTTGTTTCCTTGGTTATCAGTCCATGATCTTGTCTGAAGCTGACCGCATACAAGAATGGGCTTTCCCTTACGGAAGTATTTTGTGACGAATTCAGCCTGTTGACGCCATGCAACAATATTGATGAAGTCAACATTCTGTTCACCGTCCTTGGTGAATCTACGGTTCACGGCTATGGAGAAGGAACACACGGAAACACCGCTTTGTGTCTGCTTTAGCTCCGGGTCAGCCGTCATGTTGCCTATAAGAATTACTTTATTGAATGACATGAAGCTTCCATCCTTTCTTTAATTTCCAAACAATGCAGCCTGTGCATCCGTTGTTTCCATGATGGGTTCTGCGTGAATCTCGGTGGCTTCAGCTTCAATGATGATGTTCTTGTCATCTGTTTCAACATAGTTCTTCGTGCCATCTTCATTGATCACAGCCATGTCACCTTCAAAGGCATTCTGAAGCTCGATGCTCATGATACCCCACTTTGAAATGAGCTGACGAAGCATTGTCTTGTATGCCATTCCATCAAAGTCCTTTGACCAGAATGTGTAGTTCCAACCCTTTTCTATATCTCTCTTATAGCCGGGAGAATACTTCATTGCATGGGATTCCATCTGTCCCTTTGACCAATAGATGGCTTTGCGGAAGCCATTTGTAAGTTCAAAGAAAGCATAATAGCCAATCGTGGGTGCAGCTTCTCTTTCATCCCACTTATCAACCATCAGATTGATCTTGATGTCTTCATTAAGCGGGTCAAAGTATTCAAGTTCACCTTCCTTGACTGCCATGACATTAAGCTTCTTATACTGTCCTGAACGGATAGCAAGCTGAATATAGCCCTTATAACCAAGCTGGAATTGTGCAACCTTTCCCTTATCCTTATCATTGAAAGGCACTAAATAATAGTGTCCTAACTGGGGAGAAGGGGAGAGCTTAAGAGATTCACCAAGTAAGGCACCTGAAAGAATAGATTGGTTGGTGCATTCCTGAAGTGCAGGGGTGGTGTTCACGGCGGAAATTATTGCTGAAATAAAACGTTGACCATCCTTGCCGCCAACTACCTTGTTGATCTGATCTTTGACTGCATCCTTTGTAAGATAGGCGGTCAAGCCAAGCCTTGTGTTGTTTTCCTTTTTTACAAGTGAATTTGTTACTGCCATTTTTCTTTTCTCCTTTTATGTAAGTTTTTTAAATTGCTTTATATTCGATATTTCGGGACATGAAGAAGTCTTTCAAAGCCGTTGCATCCTCAACGGAAAGAAGAGCTTTGAAGCCAAGCCATGTTTTTTTGGGGGCTTCGTAAATGCTTTCAACGTTTTCCTTGATTGGTTCTGAAGGTTTACTTGACCCATAGTTGACTGTGGTGTTTTCCGCTTCAGCCCTCTTCCTTGCCTGTTCCGCTTCCCACGCAGCCTTCTTTTCAGCCTGTGCCTGAAGCCTATGGGCTTCGCTTATAGCTCTTCCAAGGTCAAGAGTGGTCAAATATGTTTCCTTTGCTTCAAAAGCAAAATAGGGCAAATCCTCAATCACAGAAAGGTCATTGTCAATCTTTTTAAGCCATTCATCAATGGTCTTCTTAATAGCAGGCATCTTCACCGATGCATTAAGCCATTTTTCATCAAAGATCAAAGAAAACTTGATTTCATCCGGGACTTCCTTGCTTTCCCAATAAGCCTTGATTTCTTCAAGCTTGCGCAACCAGTTTATTATTAGCGATATCATAATAAAAACAAATTGCCGATGATGTTATTTCTTCGCCCCACGTCACGGTATTATTACCATTGTTTTCGTGCAACGACACAAAGCCCATCGGCAAACGGTCATTGATAATCAATGTATCACCGCCAATGGTGAAAGTCTTGTCTTTGGTAGATATTGTCGGATAATCACCGATGCTTGAAGGTAGCAAGACCGCCAATGCAAATTTGCCCTTTGTCAGCTTTTTTGTGTGTTCTCTCACCGCCGCACCCGCCGTGGCATGCGTTTTTCCTTCAAAATCCACACGAATGTCCGTAAGCTCTGCATCCCCTGTGGTGCTGCCATTTGTAAGCTTTGCAAGGTTGTCAATTCTCGCCTTTTCCACGGCATGAGATGTCAAAAGCCTTTGATATACATCCGGGGTAGGGTCAGAAACAACCAATGAAGGTGTTCCGGGCAAGATCTTGTATGAAATAGGTGTGGTTGGCTTTTCTGCACCTGTGTTTGCATTTATGCCCCTGACGTAGATAAACAAGCGCCCTTCATTTGCAAGCACTTCATGGGGAATTGTGCATTCTCCCGTTGCAGAAAGTGTTTCAGGGTAGGGTGTAGGGTCATTTGATGTGGTGAAAACCGCCTGTTTGACAGGGTAATCATCCCATGTATCATCAAAATCGACATGCAGCTTGACCGACTTTTTACTATTGCATGCCACTTTAGGCAATATTGTTGCAATTAGGACTTGGTCTTGCGTTTTTGCGTAAATTATTGTCATTTTTTATACCTTCCTATGTTTATTTTTCCATAGAAAAAGGACTGATTTGTGGTCAGCCCTTTAAAAATTTGCATGAAAAAAGCACCCTGCATCTATTTGCAAAGTGCTTTTTTAAATTATTTATTATAAAAAGGATTTTTCAAGGTCTATATCAAGCCCATATTCTTTCAAATCCTGATCATTTGCTTCAAGTTCACTCTTGATAGTGTCCAAGATTTCATAATATGCCAACTTTCGACCCTTGCTGAAATCATCATTGGGGTTCTGCTTTGATTCTTCAAGTGAATCATTTGCATTTTCAATCACTCTTGAAATAATGAATTTAATTGTTGCTTCATTCATTATAATCCCCCCTCTTTTTCAACTCCGTAATTCTATCATCAATAGATGTTTGGAAGTTTTGAATTTCTTTCTGCCAATGCCTTATGAGTCCACGTTGCTCACGAACATCTAACGATTCCCAATTAGAAATATATTTCTGTGGGTCATTGATTTTGTCCTGATGCAAGGCAATTTTCTCTTTGTATTTCCTCATTGCCCGCTTTAGTGAACCTGACTCTTGGTTTTCAATATCCTTTTCCGCAAAGAATTGCGTATTTATTTTAACACGATTAGAAGATTTTGTCAATGGGTTTGTTGGATTTTTCTGTGAATTAGCCGCTTTTAAATATTTTTTCTTGTAATCTTCAAAACTATCAGTCTTATCAAGTCCAAAATATTCAGCCCTTTTCTTAAGGGTTTCAAGCTCGGATTCATCCAAAGCCCATCTTGCCCTTTGAAGTAATGCACATCGGCAATTTATGACCTCTGCAGCACCGCCGTTTGGGTCACCGGGGAACATAAGACCATTGCTGAATGGTTCATCAAGCTCTCTGATCTCTCCATCACATGCCACATGGCTTTCACGGGTTCTGTCATCAAGGGTTGCATCCCATTGTTTGACCACATTAGCGCCCTTTTCTTTTGCCTTGTAGCAAGCATCCATGCCTGCCTGACATTGAATGCGGTGTCCCTCGGTTCGTGCGATTCTAACGGCATTATTATAGCCTGTGTTGGACACACTCGCTAATTGTTGAGCCATTTGTTGATAGCTCATTCCCGTAGAAATGCCACGGCTTATCTGTGCTGCAATCTTCTTCTTCAGAAGGGAAACATCCTCACCTAAACGAGAATAAAGCCCCTTGCTAATCTTTGAATCAAGCTGCACAGCCCTCACAATTTGCTCCTGATCAATAGGGAAGCACAGGGGAATGTCTTGACCTTGAAGATCATATAACGTGCCTATAAAGCCATTTTCATAGCACTCTTGGAGATATTCAGAAACAGTGGTGAATTGCTTTTCTTGCATCTTATCAAAGATGTCACCCACCTGTTTTTGAATTGCTTTTTGATATTTCTTTTGATAGACCTTTGATTGAAGCATGGACTTCAACGTTTCCTGTGCTTGTTCCGGGGTCATATACTTTGCTTTTTTGCCAAGAACGGCAAGGGCAAGGTCACCGATTTCATCACCTATGGAATCATAGGCTTTTTGAAGCATTACAATACTTGAATCCAGCTCAAAGACCTTTTTATTGATGTCTTTTAGGCTTTGACCATAGACCGACTTTAACCGCTTTATGACGGTTTCTTCATCATTTAGGAATTGCTTTAGGACTAATTTTTGACGTTTATTCATAGGGAATCACCCCTTTAAGCTCCCGGTGCAATTATCGGTTCTGTGGGGTCTGTCACCTGTGCTGCAGGCTCTTCCTCATTGGGAACAACGTTGTCAAGTGTCTTCTGTACACTTGCAATCTCCTGTTCCTCTTTAAGCTTCTTGATCTCACCTTCAAGCTCGTCATAGTCCCAATCCATTTCATCACAGATCGCACGAAGTATCTGTTCATCCGGCATTTTCTCGGCAATATTCAAAATGGTAGTGATGCGGATTTGCTTTGCTTCCGCTTCCGTCTTGGCATTCTGAATATTCTCGGTTTCATTGGTCATGGTTTCACGCTCAAAGTTATAGGAAACGTCAGAAGCCCTATAATCTGTGCCATACTCTTCATTGATGTCTTCCAAGACAACAGGGACAATAGATTCATGAAGCAATGCACGAAGACGGGTTTCAATCCTGTCAGCCTTTATTTTCAAGCCTGCATAAGCAGTTTTGATAGCCATGTTGGTTGTGGCATTCGTATCTTTCAAGCCATAGGTGTTCAGACCCATGCCAAACTTGTATATTGCTTTCTCGTCAATATCCAGCTTGGCTTTTCTCGCTTCGTAGGGAATATCAACGGTTTTAATATCAATGCCACCCTCGGCATCAACACCAACGATCTTCTTGGTCTTAAGGTTCTGCTGAAGCTCCTTCAAGCCTTCTTCACCGTGGCCATCAAAGCCTTTAACTACATGAAGGGGTGTATCAAAGTCTGCAAGATTATTAGAAAGGGAACAAGCATGAAGATCATAGTCATCAATCAGTCCCTTGATAGGCTTTAGACCACTAAACTGCTTCTTGTTGTTATCCAAGCGCCAAAATGGGATATATCCAAGGGGATAGCCCATTTTCTTTCCGTTGTCATCGGTATAAACAACGTGAGGACGGGGGTTTATCTCAACAAACTTGTCAAGATTGATTTTTCCCGTCTTTCCATCCTGCACATAGTAGGTTGTGTCCTGTTCAGACCATACCTGAATGCGCTTGATTTCCTTTCGACCCTTCTCAATGCGGTCAATATACCAATAGATGATATATTTGCAATGGTCATCTGTGTCTTGTTCTCTTACCTCGATGACACCCATGCTATCCGCACACTTGAAGATCAGCTTGTTTTCACCGCTCTTTTTTGCCTTCACATTGCCTTTCTTATAGCTGTAAAGGTATTCAAAGCCCTTGGTGTATGCACCCGTTATAAGCTCGTTTATTTCAGCCCAGAATGCATCATCAAAGTATCTATCAAGGTGATCTTGCAAGCCTTCTGCAGTTTTCTTTGCCCTGATGGGGTTTTCTTTGAATGAAAGCATATATGGTGCAAGCTGCTCAGAAAGCTCCATGAAGAAGGGATGCGGAATCTTGATGTTTGTCCTTGTAGTATCTTCTACAAGCTCACCATCCGCATTGTAATAGAACAATCGACACTTTAAAATGTCATGATCTCCTTCTGCATATCTCTGACCGACCGCCGCCAGCCGCTTTTTTTCTGATGATATGTCTTCATCTATAAATCTTTTTATCTCGGTGACTGACAGCATCAATCTACACCATTCCTTTCAACGTTTTCTTAAAATCTATATAAAGCAGTGACACCTGCGCCTTTCTGGATAGCACTACACTACCACCGGGGGTGAGGTTCACAACATTTCCCCCAACACACCCCACAAAAACTTGTCAAAAAGTGAGTTGTGCAGGCGCAGTGCGTACTGCTCGACACATGCATCTATCGTGGCATAGGTGCATGTAATTTACTTATATCAACCATGTGTTGCCTGTGATATGTTCTTCAAGTGCATATCTCATGGCATCCATCAGATGGTTAAAATCATCTATTGGAACATTCAGCCTGTTTCCAAACTTGTCTGTGTCCCATGTATAGTTACTTATTTCGGTTATGAAGCTTACACACCGGGGATGAATGATAATTTCAAGATCTTGAATCCATTGAATGCCATTCTGAATGCTACAACAATCTTGACGATGCCTACAAACGGGCTTTTTGGCGCTCTTTCATTCAGTCTATTGAAATTGATTGGACAACCGAAAAGAAAGAAATAACAAGGGTAAACTTCTTCTAATTTTTTTTACCCTTGTTATGGGACTAACTCACCTTGTCCATTAGGGCCGAGCAGACCTACGATGCGGCCGGGCTCGATCGTAAGGCAGAAGTTGTCGAGCACGGGTTTTCCGGGCTGATACGCCTTACAAAGGTTTTCACACTTAAGTACGGGTGTATTACTCATTTTCTTCCCATCCTTTCTCTATACTTTTTATAAGCTCGTTCATATTGAGCGACATATTCTTAGCTTCCTTCACGATATTTTCCGTGAAGCTCCGAAGAGCCTTATCTCTTGCCTCGTCTAGCACTGCCTCGTCATCGGTCACCGACCGTCCGTTGGTGCTGTTGGTTATGACTAGTCCTTCGCCTTCAAGGAGCGTCAGAGCCTTTTGCATTGTGTTCGGGTTGACACCAGCATCGTAGGCAAGCTGTCTGACGGTGGGGAAGGGGTCTCCGCTCTTATACACTCCCTTGAGTATATCCGCGCGCAGTCTGTCTACAATCTGCACGCTAAGGGCAAGTCCCGACCGGAATTTCCAAGCCATATATCTCTCCTTTCTCCGTTGTACTATTTAAATAATACAACAATATGCACACCTTGTCAATATTGGGGTATAAATTTTCATACAATTTAACATTTTCTAAACATTTTTGAAAAAAAATTTATACATCTGCGCGCTAAAATATATATTAGAGCTTTGAATATTTGCACCTTGTATATTGGAGGATGAAATGAAAAAGACGTATAAGGTTAATAAGGGTAAAGTGGTCATCGAGCGTGAATACAACTATATCCCCGTCAGATATATTATAGCCGTTCTGATCTCCATAGCCGAGATAGCCGCTATTATCGGCATAGTGATCGCGCTTTGCTACTTTGTGCCGTACTTTTACACTCTTTGCGCCATTACAACCGCCGCCTGCGTTATAAAAATATGTGCCTCGGACGACAACCCCGATTACAAGATCCCCTGGCTTATCTGCGTTATCTTTCTTCCTATCGCGGGCTTTATGCTTTACTTTATGTTCTATTCGAGAAAGCTCGACAAGAGGTACATAAAGCGCATCAAGGAGATTCAGTCCTATAATTACGAGAAGGACAGTGAGCAGACTCTCGGAGAGATAGCGGGGGACGATCCCTCTGCCGCCATGCAGGCAAGGATGCTTGCCGATATCTCATACTCGCACGTTTTCCGTGATACCTCGGGGACATATTTTCCCTCGGGCGAGGCTATGTGGGAGTCGATGCTTAAAGATCTTGAGAGCGCCGAGCGCTTCATCCTTATGGAGTATTTCATCATCGAGGAGGGCGTGTTCTGGAACTCTGTTCTTGACGTCTTAAAGCGCAAGGTAAAGGCAGGAGTAGACGTCAGAGTGATGTATGATGACATCGGATGCATGAGCACTCTGCCCGGAAATTACAATAAAATTCTCGAAAAATACGGAATTAAGTCGGTTATCTTCTCCAAGCTTCGCGGCAGCGCGGACAACGAATTCAATAACCGCTCACACCGCAAGATACTCGTCATTGACGGCAAGATAGGCTATACCGGCGGAGTTAATATCGCTGACGAATATGTCAACGAAAAGGCGCGCTTCGGCCATTGGAAGGATACCGCGATACGTATTGAGGGCGAGGGCGTTTACGAGCTCACAAAACTCTTTCTTTCCTCCTTTGGCCTTAACTCAAGGGCTCTGCCCACTATGCCGGAAAATGCTTATCCCAAGTGCGAGAGCATTGGAGCACGCGGCTATATGATCCCCTTCGGCGACGGACCTAAGCCGATATACAAGCGCAACGTTTCGAAGTGCGCTATACAGAATATGATCGCCTCGGCAACCGACTACGTCTATATGACCACGCCTTATCTTATCATCGACAACGATCTGTGCGCAGATATAGAAAGAGCCGCTCTTTGCGGAGTTGACGTCAGGATCATTGTTCCGCATATTCCCGACAAGAAGCTCGTCTTCGCCATAACGCGCAGCTTCTATCCGAGACTGCTTGACGCAGGTGTGAAGATATACGAGTACGAGCCCGGCTTCATTCACTCGAAGAGCTATGTTGCCGACGGTAAATACGCTATGATCGGTACGGTCAATCTTGACTACCGCAGTCTCGTCCATCACTTTGAGAACGGTATCTGGATGTACAAGACCGATTCTATAGCCGATATCAAGAGGGATATTGACGAAACGATAGAGAAGAGTATAGAGATCACACCCGAGGTGTTTGCCAAGAGCATTAATTCGAGATTCCTCACACCCAAGGTTATCCACGCAATAGTGAGAATTTTTGCTCCTATGCTGTAATTTTTTTGATTTTATAAACAAAATTTAAACATTTATATGTTATACTGTATACGTCACGGTGGAAAGAAACGCCTCCGTGGCGTATATTGCATACTTTAGGCAGAATAATACGAACCGGCTTCAAGGCGTGAGTCTTCAGCGCCCCGGTACTTATCTCTCTTGCCTACGGAGGAAATATGTTTAAGATTCTTGTAGTGGAGGACGACAGAGACCTGAATCGCTCGGTCTGTACCTTCCTTAATAACAGCGGCTACGAGGCTACGGGATGCCTTTCGGCAGACGAGGCGTATGACGCGATGTACGAGACCGTCTTCGACCTCATAGTCTCGGACATTATGATGCCGGGTACCGACGGATATGAGTTTGCCCGCTCGGTAAGAGCCATAAACGAGACTATCCCCATGCTCTTTATGACCGCGCGTGACGATATCGCATCAAAGCAGCGCAGCTTCCGTATCGGCGTTGACGACTATATGGTAAAGCCCATAGACTTCGACGAGCTCTTTCTTCGCATAGGCGCGCTTCTCAGGCGCGCTAAGATCTCCGCCTCGCGTAAGCTCGAGGTCGGCTCTTTTGTTATGGATATGGACGAGTTCTCTGCCACGCTTGACGGCGAGGAGATCCCTATGACAACAAGGGAGTTCAATATCCTCTATAAGCTCCTTTCCTATCCGAAAAAGACCTTTACACGCACACAGCTTATGGATGAGTTCTGGGATGCCGATTCTGAGACCGCGCCTCGCGCCGTTGACGTATATATGACCAAGCTCCGCGCAAAGCTTGCGGAGTGCCGGGACTTTGAGATTGTGACCGTTCACGGTCTTGGATATAAGGTGGTAATTAAATGAGATACAACGAAAGGTACAAATCCGCCTTAAGGCTACTCGGCAGATATTCACTTTTTCTAGCGGTTGTAGCGTTTCCGATCACCTGCACGATTATGCTTTTCGTTCAGACGATGGCGCACACGCAGGATATTATTCTCGATGCAGAGAGCGTCGGAGCGGCTGCAAAGCTCGGACTGCTTAACGTAATCATCATCAGCATCCTTTTCTTTGTCGTTGATATCATACGTAAGAAGCTTACCACAGACAAAACCATAAAGCATATAGTGGACGCGTCAAAGAGAATAGCCGAGGGGGACTTTACCACTAAGGTAGAGCCCTTGCCGCCATTCCTCGCCGACCCTCGCTTCAATGAAATTATTGTTTGTATCAATAAGCTTGCAGTCGAGCTCTCAGGCGTTGAGACTCTCAGGACCGATTTTATCGCCAACGTCTCGCACGAGATAAAGACTCCTCTTGCCGTGATCCGCAACTACGCCTCGCTCCTTGAGGATGAGAGCCTCGACTATGGCAAGCGCCTTGAATACGCAGGCGCTATCAAGGACTCCACAAGACGTCTTTCTGATATGATCACGAATATACTGAAGCTTAACCGACTCGAGAATCAGAAGATATATCCGAAGCGCGAGTCCTATGACCTCTCCGAGCAGCTCTGCGAGTGTCTGCTCGTCTATGAGAGCGTCTGGGAGAGAAAAAATATCGGGATCGAGACAGAAATTGATGACTCGGTCACCGTCTCGCAGGATTCCGAGCTTCTCTCGCTCGTATGGAACAACCTCCTCTCCAACGCGTTCAAGTTCACCGAGGAGGGCGGTACTGTTTCCGTCAGCCTTAAGGCAACCGACACTTACGCTACGGTCGTGATCAGAGATACCGGAGCGGGTATGTCGCGCGAGGTGGGAGAGCGCATCTTCGACAAATTCTATCAGGGCGACAGCTCGCACGCCACGGAGGGCAACGGCCTTGGACTCGCTCTTGTAAAGCGTGTTATTGATATAGTTGACGGTGAGATCTCCGTCGACAGTATTATAGGCCGTGGAACAGCCTTCACTGTCAGAATAGCGAGGTAAGGAATGAACTCGGAGAAAGCAAAGAAAATATTTAAAGCGTTTCTTTATCCGCATATTGCGATAATGATATTGCTGTTTATCGTCAGCATAGTGCTTCTTATTCTGTCTTTTCTTATTTTTGACTCCGCATCGGTTGGCGCTATAATCTCATACGTTGTCTCGGCATACACACTCACCGTCTGGTGCTTCCGTATTCCCGAGATAATTACCGTGGTAAAGAAATTCAAGGAAAGTAACAGATTTATCTCAAAATGGCAAAGCGACGAGAGATTCAGAATAAACGTCTCTCTTTTCTCAACCTTTGCCTTGAATATTATTTTCGCCGTATTCCAGCTTGTGCTCGGTATAGATCACGGATCATTCTGGTATTATTCTCTGGCGGCATACTACGCTTGCCTTGCTTGTCTTAGGATATCCTTGTTCAAGTATACTGGTAGCCGTCTGGCGGGCGAGGATATGCGCACAGAGCTTATAAAGTACCGCATCTGCGGCTGGGTATTCCTTTTTATGAACCTTGCGATAACCCTGATCACCTTCTTTATGATCTACTTCGGCAGGACCTTCATTCACCATGAGATAACCACGATCGCGATAGCCGCGTACACCTTCATTGCCGTACCGATTGCCATTGTCAACGCGGTCAAATATAAAAAATACAACAGTCCCGTCTACTCTGCCGCGAGGGCAATATCTCTCGCCGCGGCGGCCGTATCGATACTCACTCTCGAGTCTACGATGCTTACGACCTTCGGCGGAGAAGACCTTACCGCAAAGAGCAGAAGATTGATGCTTGCGCTTACAGGAGCGGCGGTCTCTGCCTTTATCATAGGTATGGCAATATATATCATTTACACAAGCACAAAGAAACTAAGACAACTTAAGGATAATGTAAATAATGGATAATAATAACGAGCAGAACGGCTTTGCTTACACATATTCCGCAAAGAATCAAGATGAAATAAGGGCTATCCGAGAGAAGTATGAAAAGCGCGAGGAGAGCAAGATGGAGCGCCTTCGCAGACTTGATCGTGCCGCTGAGTCAAGAGCCACGGTTATCTCCCTGATATTCGGTATCGTAGGTACGCTTATTCTCGGCTTTGGTATGAGTCTTATGATGTCCGAGCTTTCATCTATCATAGGCCTCGGACAGACGAGTGCGATAATAATCGGTATTCTCTCAGGACTCGTCGGCGCAGTCATAGCGATCCTTGCGTACCCCGCGTACAACTATGTATTAAAGCGTGAAAGAGAGCGCATAGCGCCCGAGATACTTAAGCTCGCCGATGAGCTTTTAAAGTGATAGGTCCACGCCTTGGGTGCTTTCTATTGATCCTTGGTAGTGGAAAATCGTTATTTTCACTAAATATTTTGATAAAATATTACAATTGAAATAGCCCTGCGTTTGTGCTATACTTAAGCTATAAACAAAAAATAGGAGTGCTTATGTATAGAAAAACGTTAGGGCTATTTTGCCTTCTTATGATAATTTTTGCGCTTTCCGTATCTCTCGTCGCGTGCGGTGACTCGGAAGATGTTGATAATAACGGAGGTGATGCGGGTGATGAGAATTTGCCTCTTGATACCTCGCTTTGCCTTCCTATCACCCGAGACGGTAAGCCCGAGATCACCGTTGTCAGCTCTTATTCCAAGGCGTCGGAGTATGCTGCGGCGTACAAGGAGCTGATGTCGTATTTCACAAACGCAGGCATTAAGCTCACCGTCAGATACGAGGTATCCGGGGATCCCGAGTCCCCCGAGCTGATCATCGGTGATAGAGTAAATGCGAGCGGTGACGCCTATATCGATCCTCACTCGCTCGGTGAGGAGGGCTACGCCATCCGTGTGGTTGGCAACAAAATAATCGTCGCGGGCGGCTCGACAGACTCGCTTGTTCAGGCAATAGAGCTTTTTATGAGTGACGTTCTCAAGCTTGATGATGAGGATACCGATATAAACAACGTTGCCATATCACGCTCAACAAATATTTTTGTCAGACAGACATATCCGATAAAGTCGGTTACCGTCGGAGGTAATGATATTTCGGAATATGAGATTATATGCGATACGGGTGATGCCGTACAGAAGGCGTGCGCCGATAAGCTTAAGACCGTTCTTTATGAAAACGCGGGATATTGGCTCAGTGTTAAAAAAACTAGTGAGAAGCCCGCAATACGCATTAAAACGGTAGATAATGCAGGTGAAGATGGCTTCCGAGTCTACGTGAGTGGCGCCGATCTTATGATTGAATGTGCATACCCGGTGCTTCTTCCCGATGCCTTTGACACCTTCCTTGATCACTTCTTCGTTTCCGATGGAGAGCGTACAGTTTCCTTTGACGATGACGTATACACCGTCAAAATTGCCGCTCTCAGATACGAGGACTTCGGCGCGGTTGGTGACGGTGTGACCGATGACTACGCGGCTATCAAGGCTACCCACGATGAGGCAAACAGAACAGGGCAGATTGTCATTGCCGAGACCGGTAAGGAGTACTATCTTGGTCAGTACTCGGTTCCAATCACCGTAAAGACAAGCACGAATTGGTCAGGCGCGACATTTATCATAGACGATAGCTACATCGCCCCCACCGACGTAACTAGGAATTCTGCGGTATTTCTTATTGAACGCGACTCTTATGCTACGCCTGTTATCGGCATAACCTCGCTTTCTAAGGGGCAGACAAACGTAGGTATGACATTTAACGGACCAATGCTTCTTTACCTTGTATACGACGGACAGAAGCAGTATATACGCTACGGCGCAAATGCTGATTCGGGCGCATCACAGCAGGAGGTGATCCTTGTTGATAAGGACGGTAATGTAGATCCCTCAACTCCTATTCTTTGGGATTATCCTATTCTCAGCTCGGTTGCGGCGTACCCCGTCTCGGATAAGCCGATTACCCTGACGGGCGGTATTTTCAAAACCATCGCCAACCAAGCGCCGAGAGAATATACCTACTACGCTCGAAATATCGCTATAAAGCGCTCGAACGTAACCGTGGACGGCCTTGTCCATCTTATCGATGGCGAGGGAGATACCGGAGCTCCGTACAACGGATTCATCAGTATTTCCTACTGTAACAACACGCTTGTTAAGAACACGACTCTTACCGGTCACAAGGTATATAAGCTTTCGTCTGATTCGAGCAACTCTATGGGTACGTACGATATTTCCATCAGCAACGCCAATAACGTAACCTTCAGGGATTGCAGACAGACAAACTCTATTACCGACACGACCTATTGGGGAATTATGGGCAGTAATTACTGCAAGAATCTCACCTACGACGGCTGTGTATTCTCCCGCTTTGACGCGCACAAGGGTACTCATAACGCTACGATAATCAATAGTGAGATAGGCCACCAGAGGCTGAATATAATAGGCTCGGGACTTCTCGTTGTTGAAAACACAATCGTGCACTCCAATAATCTCATTAACTTGAGAAATGATTACGGCAGCACCTGGGAGGGAGACATCATTCTTCGCAACGTCACCCTCAACAACACTAACAGCACTCCCACTTTAATTAACGCTAATTGGTATAATCACTATTTCGGTTATACCTGCTATCTTCCCGCAAATATTACCATTGACGGTGTTACTCTTGCTAAGGGGAATACATTCTACGTTCTTCCCGGACTTAAGACGGGAATGGATACCGATACGGTGGATGGAAAAGAAAACAATAATCCCGTTGTCCTTACAAAAAAGATAATCATCAAGAGCAATCCGTATAATTATAACTTTTACGTATCCTCGAATAATATCCTATTCGGTAAAGTTGAGGTTGTAGAGGAATAAAAAGGAGAACAATATGTCAAGGCTTACTTATTCATCCTTTGGAGCCCACGGCGACGGAGTGACCGACGATTTTGAAGCGATAAAAGCTGCGCACGATCGTGCTAACGAGACGGGCGAGACGGTCTATGCCGACGAGGGCAAAACCTACTATCTCGGTCAGCATGAGCAAGCCATTATCATAAGAACAAGCTCGGTATGGACGGGCGCGACCTTCATCATTGACGACAGAAATATACTCCCCGAAGATCCCGCAAGGACAAAGAGTGTATTTTATTTTTCATCGGATGAGCCCCCGTACGAAGTGAACGGAATTGATAGCCTCAAAGCAGGGCAGAGAAATGTTGGCGTAAGCTTTTCTGCGCCCGTTCTTCTGTATATATCCAACGCAAACGAGAGGCAATATATCCGCTTTGGCGCCAATGCCAACACAGGCGCGCCCAAGCAGGAGCTTGTCCTCGTCGATATGGACGGCAACGTCGATCCATCGACACCAATTATGTGGGATTACGAGAAGATCACCTCTGCGGTCGCATATCCCGTAGGTGATACGCCCATTACCGTCACGGGCGATACGTTTGTAACTCGCGCCAACGCTGCGCCGAGAGAGTATACCTATTATGCGCGCAATATTACCGTGAAGCGCTCTAACCTGACGATAAGCGGTATCACTCACCTGATAACCGACGAGGGCGATACCGGCGCGCCATATGCGGGTTTTCTGACCGTTTCGCATTGTAATAACGTTACCATTGAGAACGCGGTCTTCACCGGACATAAGGTGTATAAGCTCTCCACAAATGTGAATAATTCCATGGGAACCTACGAGCTTTCCTTTAATTCCTCAAACTCGATAACGGTGAAGAATTCCCGACAGACCAACGATATTACCGATCCCACCTTCTGGGGCGTTATGGGCAGTAATTATTGCAAGAATCTCACATACGACGGTTGCGTATTCTCTCGCTTTGACGCTCATCAGGGTACATATAACGCGACTATCAAAAACAGCGAGATCGGTCACCAGAAGCTCAGCGTCGTCGGAAAGGGTACTCTCTGCGTTGAGAACACCGTATTCCACTCGGATACCGTCGTTGCGCTGAGAGGTGACTACGGCTGCACCTGGCAGGGCGAGGTTATTCTCAAGGACATAACGATAAACAATACCGGCACGCCTATCCTTATCAACGCAGGCTGGCAGAATCATAATTTCGGCTATACCTGCTATCTCCCCGAGCGCATCGTAGTAGACGGCATTAAGCTTGCAAACAAGGACTACTTCTACGTTCTGCCAAAGCTCGCGCCCGATATCGATAAGCCTTTTGTTGACGGAGCAGAGAATAAGAACCCCGTCGAGCTGACCAAGGAGATCTTGATAAAGAGTAACCCCGAGGGATATAAGCATTACGTTTCCGTAAATACCGAGCTTTTTAAGGACGTCAATGTAATTATCGAATAAGCTGTAACCTTTTCGCATCTTTTCTTGTCATATAGGATAGAGGAGGTATATATGAAAAACTTAGTTCGAATACTTGTTTCGGTGTTGCTGATTCTTGCGACGGTAATATCTCTTTGTGCCTGCCGTGATCCTTATATCGAGTCGGGCGAAGGCACTACAACCTACGACGGTGTATCCTTGACGGTAGAGAGCATTGACTATTCGAGTGAGCACATCAAGCTTAACACAAAGCTTGTCAATAACACTCTCTATGAGGTCACCTACGGGGCTGAGTACGTAATCGAGCGTTACGTGGATGGCGATTGGATAAACTCTATGAGTGCTGACGTCTCCTTTATCGAGATAGCCTACGTGCTCTCACCCCTCGGCACTAACGAGAAGAGCTACTCTATGCAGTTTGCCGATATATCTAGAGCGGGACATTACCGTATCAGAGTAAACTGCCACGTTCATGAAAATGACAAACCCGTCTATACCACGCTTACTGCTAATTTCAAGGTGGATAACGAGCTCACACTCGCGGGCTACCATAAGCTCGATTATGAGCTGGACACCTGGCTCTACGAGGATCTGCGCCCGTATTACAAGGCGGGTGAGAGGGTAAACGTGAAGATCGGCAAGGCTTACGATATTGGCTTTGACCTGTACCTCGACGGCGAGGAGCTTGTGATGGAATCGTGGGATGGGGACTATTGGCAGTATTCGTTCATTATGCCTGATCACCCTGCGAGGCTCACTTATGAGACATATGATGGTATGCTCGGATAATCAATAATTGAAAAATGCGTTTTAGTCAATAATTATTTACAAAAAAGTAACTTTATGAGAAAATATCTTGAAGGATTTATGCATGAATGCGCATATCAAGGGGATGATATATCCGCGCTCCTTTTGGCTTATGACTTGCTCGTTTCTTCATGTTCTGACGAGCTGACAACTCTTATTTCCGAGTACGATGAGGGGTATAATATCGACTTCGAGTCGGTGCTTTCGCGCATGAAGATGCTGTCTGAAAATGCCGGGATACACGAATATACAGGCTCGCTTCTCATCTTTCTTTGCTTTACCAAAAGGCTCCGCGAGTATTACAAGGAGAAGGGGATTGCTGACGAAATTTTCCTTGCATCCGTCCTCGACCTTAGATACAAGCTTGACGAGTGTAAATGCGTATACGGCATTGTCGGCTCGTTTGTCGCAAAGTGGTTCTCGGGCTTCTTTGACCTCACACGCTTCGCCCTCGGCAGACTCCAGTTTGAGCTTGTCGATTTCGGCAGTGAATATGATAAGGGCGGGGTAAAGCTCGCGCAGAACACTAAGGTGATCAACGTACATATCCCAAGGACCGGCACACGTCTCGACCGTGAAAGTGCCCTCAGGTCTTATCAACTTGCGAAGGAATTCTTTGCGCCAAGGCTCGGTGAGACTATCGCGTTTGTGTGTAGCTCCTGGCTTCTTTTCCCAAGGCACCGTGAAATGCTGAAGGAAGGCTCAAACCTTCTCGCCTTTATGAACGACTACGATCTTGTATCCTCGGGTGAATACTCAAGCTATAACGAGGTTTGGCGCCTCTTTGACATTATGTACGACGGGGATCCGTCACATCTTCCCGCCGACACCTCCTTGCGCCGCGCCTACGTTGACCTTATCAGCCGCGGTGAGAAAACCGGCTGGGGCAGGGGTGTGTTTATCTACAAATAATAAAAGAAAAAGGCTCAGTCGAGCCTTTTTCTTTTATTATTTCACCAATTTATTTAGTGGGTCTAACTATAATATTGTGTGCCATATTCTGTGTGCGTGCGGCATTTGCATTTTTTCACTTGAGGTACCTCCCATCGGTTATATTGTTTCGTTGCACCATTTGTTGAGAATGTTTTATCTTTCAAGCTTATTTTATCATATATTACCTTTGTAGTCAAGCACACATACGCGAAATAAAATTTTAGCAAAAAAAGAGTCACCCTTATTGCAATTCTCCTCTTTGGGTGATATAATCTTCTTAAAATGTGTTTTTGCAGGTGATAAATGAAAGAGCAGGTAAATACATCTTTTTCCGAGGGGAATATGGAGGCAAAAATCATAGAGCGGCTCTTTGAGCTTCGAGACGGGAAATACCGAGATTTTACCGCGTCGCTTATCCCAAATATTGATAAGGACCGCATTATCGGCGTGAGAACTCCCATCCTCAGGAAATACGCGAAGGAGCTTATAAAAGGCGAGGGGAGAGAGGTAATCCTGTCATCCTTGCCTCATAGGTATCTTGAGGTGGACAGCCTACACGTATTCTTTATAAATGAGATAAAGGACTTCGATACCTGCCTTTTCGAGCTTGAGCGCTTCTTACCATATGTGGATAACTGGGCGACCTGCGACGGTATACGCCCGCGAAGCTTTCTTAAGAATACCGATAGGCTGATACCTCATATCGAAGGGTGGCTGAAGTCGGAGCACACCTATACAGTACGCTTTGCGATCGAGATGCTGATGGTATATTATCTCGACGAGAATTTTGAACCTAGGTTTGTCGACATGGTAGCAGGTGTCGAGAGTGACGAGTACTACGTCAATATGATGATTGCCTGGTATTTTGCCACGGCTCTTGCCAAGAGATGGGATGAGACTGTCGGCGTTATCGATACGGAAAGGTTATCCCCTTGGGTTCATAATAAGACGATACAAAAGGCTCGCGATAGCTACCGCATCGCAGACGTGAAGAAGGAATATCTTAAAGCGAAAAGGAGATAAAAATGGACAGACCTTACGTTATATGTCATATGCTATCCTCCATTGACGGCAAGGTTACCGGTGACTTTCTCTACAGAGCACAGTGCGCGCCTGCGACCGATGTTTACTATGAAATAAACAGAGGTTATAGGGCGGATGCATTTGCCTGCGGAAGAATTACAATGGAAGGTAGCTTTACAGGCGGATATTACCCGGAATTGACCAAATATGACAACTTAAATAGTCAAACAGAAGATCATATAGTTGAATGTGATAAGAAATTCTTTGCTGTGGCATTTGATCCGCACGGTCGTCTCGGATGGAAATCGGGCGTGATAGAGGACCCTGACCCGGGGTATGGCGGCGCGCATATTATCGAGGTTCTCACCGAGGATATAGATCCTCGCTTTGCTTGCTATCTTCGCGATGTAGGCGCATCTTACATATACGCGGGCAGGGAGCGGATTGACCTTAATTTGGCTCTATCCAAGCTTCGCCGTCTCTTCGGTATACAGACTCTCTTGCTCGAGGGCGGAAGCATTATCAACGGCGCGTTTGCCGTGGAAGGGCTTATCGATGAAGTCAGCCTCGTCATAGCTCCCGTGGTCGCATCCACCGGGGATAAGCCTTTGTTTATGAACAGCAGGATTACAGATTTCACTCTTTCTTGCTCTCAGACCTATGATGGTGACATCCTTTGGCTCAACTATAAAAAAATAAATCAGGATTAAAAGCAATGAAAAACACAAAGCGCATTAAGTCTGCCTGCTACTGTATGAACGTAGCTATGGCAATTATCGGCAATCTGCCGCCCATACTCTTTCTGACGTTCCATAACAAGTTCGATATATCCTTTTCGCTGCTGGGTCTGCTCGTTCTTTTGAACTTCTCGTCTCAGCTGATCGTAGACCTCATTTTCAGCTTTTTCTCGCATAAATTCAATATACCTCTGACAGTAAAGCTGACACCGCTTATCAGCGTTCTCGGACTTGTTATCTTTGTAGCTTGGCCGACCTTTTTCCCGTCGAGCGCGTACGTTGGATTTGTCCTTGGCACTATCGTTTTCTCGGCCTCCTCAGGCCTTGCCGAGGTGCTTCTCAGCGCGGTTATCGCCGCACTTCCGTCGGACAATCCCGACCGCGATATGAGTATGCTTCATTCCATCTACGCTTGGGGTGCGGTAGGCGTCATCTCCCTCGGCTCGATCTTCCTTCTTATCTTCTCGAGCGATTCTTGGCAGATACTCACGCTCATCTTCACTCTCGTCCCCCTTTTGTCCTTTGTTCTATATCTTGGCGCGGAGCTCCCCGAGCTCAATGTCGGCGCAAAGGCAGATGCTTCGACTACCATATATAAGAGCAAGGTTATGTGGCTATCCGTTATTGCCATCTTCCTCGGCGGTGCTATTGAGTGCACTATGGCTCAGTGGGCATCTAGCTTTACCGAGGTCGCCTTAGGCATTCCCAAGATATACGGCGACGTCTTTGGCGCGGCACTCTTCGCTCTCACTCTCGGACTTGGCAGAACGCTTTACACCAAGTACGGCAAGCGGATAGAGGGAATTCTGATCGCGGGTGTTATTGCCGCCGCGGTATGTTATCTTACCGCAGTATTCTCATCGAGCCCGATCATCGGCCTTATTGCATGCGCTCTTACCGGCTTCGCGGCTTCTATGCTTTGGCCCGGTAACCTTATTGCAGTCTCTGAGCGTATACCCACGGGCGGCGTGGTTATGTTCGCGCTTATGGCGGCGGGCGGAGACCTCGGCGCGTCAGTCGGCCCCGAGCTCGTAGGCGTCATTACCGACGTAGTTGCCCTGAGTCCCCGTATGCTTGAAATTGCGACTGACCTCGGTATGTCGGGCGAGCAGCTCGGTATGAAGTGCGGACTCCTCATCGGCGCCGTATTCGCAATCATCGCAATACCTCTTTATATCTCCATCTTCAGAAGCAAAAAAGAGAAGGAATAAAAATAAAAAAAGAGCTCATTGGCGTACCCGCGATAAAGCAGGTACGCCAAACTTTTATATTCCACTCAATTTTCAATTTACAACTTCTCAATTATCGAGAGGTGGACAAATCGGTAAAAACTTGGTATAATGTAATCACAGACCGGTCAAGTAACAAAATTAGGAGAATGGTTTATATGACATTTGGACAAACGATAAAATCGCTTCGGCGAGAAGCAAACATGACACAAGAGAATCTTGCAGAACTTCTTTCTATTTCTCCGCAGGCGATCAGCCGTTGGGAAACAGATGTTGCTATGCCTGACATTTCTTTATTACCGCCGCTTGCCAATTTATTTAACGTAACCACCGATTATCTGCTTGGGATGGAAACATACCAAAAGGATTTGAGAAAAGCGGAGTTTGACGAAGCATTCCACAAATATTGGGAACACGACGACAAAGAAAAGAATTATCAAATTGCTTTGCGTGCAGTTGCTGAATATCCGGGAAATATGGAGTATGTGGAATGGCTGGCATCGGCAGAATATTACGTTGCTATACCGACCTTGGATAATAGTGAATATACGCGTTTACTTGAGAGTTCAGCAAAACATTATAAATTGGTTTTAGATAACACCAAGGATTCAAAATTATATTCCAAAGCATTGTTCGGAATTGTTCTTGCACTTAGTTACAATCAAAAAAAGGACGAAGCCAAGCAATACGCTATGTTAGAAGAGGATGAGGAGAAAAGGGATGAACTGCTTTGTTGGTGTTTGGAGGGTGAAGAAAGGAAAAAGCATTGTCAACACCTTACAAAAACAAAATTAAATAGCTTTCTCTTCCATCTAAAATTCGGTCAAGACTCAATAGAAGTGTATGATGCCGTTGAAAAAATACTGAATATCATGTTTCCGGACGGTAATTTTCAGTATTATCACAATACTCTGCAATACAATTCTATCAGCAAAGCCTTTTGCTTTTGCAAAACGCAACAATATGACTGTGTATTAGAAGAACTGAAAAAAGCAAAATACCATGCGGAAGAAATGACAAAAATAAATCACCAAAAGACAATAAAGTTCACTTCTCCGCTTTTTTCACTCATCGAAGAAGAGCATCCCGTTACAGATTCCGATATAACCGATGTTGATGATTTCATTCGCTGTTTGAATAACAACCGTTGCTTTGATCCTATCAGAGAAACAGAGGACTTTAAATCGTTGATTGTACAATAACGCGCTGTTGCACTTGCGCAGGGCTTGCTTTTGTGTCCACAAAAGCAGTGCTTGTCAGGAAAATTGACAAGTCATAGATGAACAAAAAGAAAACGCTACCTTGTGTAATGGGAGGCTCATTACCGCCCGACAGTTCACCTAAAAGGTGTAACACACTATACCTTGCGTAGCAAGGCGTGTGAAAAGGAGTACTAACAAATTGTCCGTACTCCTTTTGCTTTTTTCGGCGTGAAAAACCTGCTTTATGGAAGGTACCCCTTTCGTGCGCTTTTTTTGATGCAACCACTTGCAAAACACCGAGAAATATGATATAATAAACCGAACAAAAGAATAAACGCAACTCATCGGGCGCTCGTGACGCCCGTTGTCGGATACTTTTTGTGTTCGGGGATAAGGAAATCGAGGTGCAAATCCTCGGCAACAGCCATTACCGTAATTGGGCATAGCCCTTAAGTCGGAATGCTTATCGTTTTGCGACTCGTAAAAATCTCTTGGGCAAAGGAAGGGAGGAGTGCTATCAGGATACGGCAGGGTATCCTTTTTCGTCAGCTCTTCCCGTAGGGAAGAGTTTTTTATTTTATCCTTTTGTACTTCATAAACGAAAGGAAAGAAAAAATGAAAAGAATCGTATCACTTACACTTGTTGTTCTCATGATCTGTGCGCTTCTCGTATCCTGCAACACGGTAGAGAAGACCGGCGCATGGGAGAATGCAACCTACCGCCGCGATATGGAGTTTGGCGAGGGCGCTAAGACCGTCGAGGTTGAGGTAAAGGCGGAGGATCAGTCAATCACCTTCACCATTCACACCGATAAGGAGACACTCGGCGCGGCTCTCCTTGAGCACGAGCTTATCTCGGGTGAGCAGGGCGCTTTCGGTCTTTACGTTAAGTTTGTTAACGGCATCGAGGCCGATTACGACAAGGACGGCACCTATTGGGGCTTCTATAAGAACGGCGAGATGATGATGGTAGGCGTTGACGGCGCGGTAATCGCGGACGGTGAGCACTACGAGCTGGTCAAGGAATAAATGACAAAAGAAAACGTCAGACACGGCTCGGTCAACGTAAGAGAAATGTGCATCTTCGCAATGCTTGGTGCAATAATGTTCGCGTCCAAGGTCATTATGGAGGCACTCCCGAATATCCACCTGCTTGGAATGTTGACCGTTACATATACCGTAGTCTATCGCAAAAAGGCGCTTATTCCCATATACGTTTACGTTATGCTTAACGGACTTTTTGCGGGCTTTAACCTCTGGTGGCTTCCGTACACCTACATTTGGACAATTCTCTGGGGTATTGCTATGCTCCTGCCGAGAAAAATGCCGAAAAGGGTAGCGTATATCGTCTATTCCTTAATATGCGCGCTTCACGGCTTTGCCTATGGCACGCTCTACGCTCCCGCGCAGGCTTTGATGTTTGGTCTTAATTTTGAGCAAACGGTAGCGTGGATTATATCCGGCATTCCGTTTGACCTCATCCACGGATTTTCTAACCTCGGACTTGGATTCTTGGTTGTACCGCTGGCGGAGCTTTTAACAAGACTCTCGCGTAAGATAATCAACTGAATAAAAAATGGCAGGATCGAAGTAGAAAAGCCTTGATCCTGCCGTTTTTATATATTTGATTACAACCAATGCGCTAATAAGCACAATTCATGCCTCGGGCAATTTATGACACAGAGTGTCAAATCATGCAAATTATTGCAATTCATGGCGATTCTTAGAGAAGCGCTCGTCAATATCCCATTTCTCCGAGCTCTTTTGCAAGACTGACGTAAAACTCGAGTATACGCCGTCTGTTTCTTTTCGCCGCAAGAAAATCCACTATCTGCGTGTGAGATACCGAGTCGTCAAGACACTCGCCTCGATAGTTTTCATACTTTGCAGACTCCTCCGAGACCATACCGTCATTCTCGACCCCCTCGGTGTAGTTGTACAGGGTGAGAGGCACGGCCATAAGCACGCAGTCCTTGCCGCTCCTTAACTTAGTCGAGTAGCTCTGGCAATATACCTTGTCGGAGAAGCTCTCCTCAACGGTATCCTCCTCGGGCTTTTTCAGCTGCTCACACACCTTCATGGAGTCGGGGTTTTTGTCGCCTATAAGCTTGTAGAAGCCGTTAATGAAAAAGGTGATCACTTTCTTTACCCACATAGGCAGACTCCACAAATGCGTCGCGATAGCCGAGCCGCGGTGCGGAGTGCATAGTGTTGTAAGCGAGGCGACCTTGTCCGCCATATCAAGCTCTCTTATCATATACTTGGAGTCGAGCCCTCCCTTTGAGTGCGCGATGATATTGATCTTCTCGGCGCCCGTCGTCCCAAGCACCCCGAGGATTATCTCCTTAAGCTGAGCGGCATTCGATTCAATAGAGCCAAATCCGTCCGTCCCCGCGGTATAGACGTCATATCCCGCTTCCTTTAGCGTATATTCAATTTTACCGAAGGCACGGATCAATTTCGTCTCGCGAAGGGCAACTCCGTGCACCAGAATTATAGGATATTTTGTCATATTACCGATCCTTCAAGGCGTATTTTCTGACGTGTGCTTGTACGTACATTATATTCTCGCGTACTGAAATAGTCAAGGAAATTTGCCCAAATGCTCCGTTAATTAACAAATAGTTAAAAAACACTTGCCTTTTAGACAGACTTAGTGTATAATAAATTGACATTACTGACTAAAGTGTAAATTGCGAGGGAAAATGGACAACATAGACGTAAATTACAAAAACCCGAAAAAATACAAGACCGCAAAATACCCGATACGCCAGCCAAGATACTTGACTTGGCTTATTCAGGTGCTCTCAAAGATGATGCTCGCAGGCAAGGAGCATAAGGTAGAGAAGATCAACGTCGAGGGGCTCAAGCCTCCGTATCTTCTTCTTTCCAACCATATGTCCTTCGTTGACTTTGAGATGGTATCTCTTTGCACCTATCCTCACAGAGTCAACAACGTCGTAAACATCGACGGCTTTTATATGAGAGCCTGGCTTCTTGAGTGGATTGGCGCTATCTGTACGAGAAAGTTTACGACCGATCTCCACCTTGTCAAGTCTATCCGCAAGGTGCTTGAGAGAGGTGACGTCCTCTGCATGTATCCCGAGGCAAGATATTCTCCCGTAGGCACTACCTCCTATCTTCCCGAGTCACTCGGTATGCTTGTAAAGAGGAGCAATGTGCCCGTAGTTATCGCGCTCCATCACGGAAACTACCTTCACTCTCCCTTCTGGAACTTCCGTAAGAAGAGAAAGGTGCCGCTTTATACTACCTTCACCAAGCTCTGGGATCCCGAGGATATTGAGAAGATGTCGGTAGAGGAGATAAACGCAGGCCTCAGAGAGGCTCTCACCTATGACGACTATAAGTATCAGAAGGACAACGGCATACTCATCACCGAGCCTTACCGCGCCGAGGGGCTTAATAAGATACTTTATCAGTGCCCCAACTGTAAGACCGAGCACAAAATGTTCTCCGAGGGAGCAGAGATCTTCTGCGAGGCGTGCGGCAAGAGATGGTATATGAACGAGGATAGCACCCTCACCGCCAAGGAAGGAGAGACCGAGTTCTCGCATATTCCCGATTGGTTTGAGTGGGAGAGGGAGCAGGTGCGCGCCGAGATCGAGAGAGGCGAGTACTCCTTCGAGGACGAGGTCGAGGTCTACTCTTTACCGAGATGCTATAAATACGAGCCTCTCGGCTTTGGAAAGCTCACCCACGATCCCGAGCACGGCTTTATCCTCACCGGTCACTACCGCGGCGAGGATTACCGAATCCAGCGTACCCCCTTGCAGACCAACAGCCTGCACGTTGAGTACGATTTCCTCCGTATCAAGCCCTTTGACCTTGTGGACATCTCCACAGAGGACGACTCCTTCTATTGCTATACAACCAAGCGTGACGTTATAACCAAGCTTGCATTCGCAACCGAGGAGATATACAAAATAGAGCTTGAGAAAAAGAGAAGCCTGACAAAAAGCATAACTTGAAATAAGTAAAGGAAGCCTTGGAAAAAATCCTCGGCTTCCTTTTTTATCTGATATTCCACTCGTCGTATATCTTGTTGAGCTGATTTACGTACCCCTCGCGATCCTTTGGGAAAGCGAGGCCGTGACCTGCATCTGCTACGGTTATCAGCGCCTTCTTATCCGAGGCGCACGCCTCGCAGAGTCTGACACTCATATCATATGGCACAAAGTCATCCGCATCGCCGTGTACGAATACTATCGGCAACGAGCATTTTTTCATTGCGTCGATAGGGGATGCCTCCTCAAGGTTAAAGCCGCCGTATATACGGGCGCCGAGCTTAATGAAGGGGTAGAGAAGCTTTACGGGGAGCTTCATATCCTTGACAACCTTGCATATGATCTCCTTCGGTGAGGAATATCCGCAGTCTGCGAGCACGCTTATAACGTTTTTGGGGAGATCTTCTCCCGACGCCATCATTACCGTTGCCGCGCCCATTGAGATACCCGTGATAACGATCTTGACGTCATCACCGAATTTCCTGATCGCGAAATCTATCCAGCCGATGCAGTCCCGTCTTTCATTTATACCGAAGCTTATGACGTGTCCGTCACTTGTTCCTGCCGCTCTGTGATTGACTATAAGGGCGTTTCTGCCTACCTTGAAGGCACGCTCAACTGCGCCGCAGAGATCTCTTTCGGCATTGCCTCTATATCCGTGGAAGAGTATTTCAAGGGGGGCGCCTGCCTCTTGCTCGTAATACTTGCCGCGCAAGGTCAGACCGTCGTGTGACTTGATCTCAACGTCCTCGTGGGGCATAGCGCGTACCTGCTTTATCCATCCAATCATGTCGTTGCGGTAGACCTCGTATATCTCACCGTCGGGTATTTCGTATTCGTCGGGACCAAGAGGATTTCTCTTTGGCGAATAGAACACCTTAAGAAAACAGATCAGCGAAGTTAAAAGTATCAAAACGGCAATTCCGCCAATGATGCAAAGACACCACAAAGTCCAGTGCATAGTAAGCCTCCGAATAAAAAACTATATTAACAGTATATCACACGGCGCGTGTAATGTCAATGAATAAAATAACGGACGGATGCATTTTTTCCCTTCTGTTCATATTCTTGAATCTGTCAAAACTGCCCGATAATAACATCTAAAAAATGCGAAATGGTTGGTTTATTTCTTATAAATAAGCCCTCATATCAGTCGCAAGTCTGTCCTCAAGCTTTATGAGCTTTTTAGTTATATCCTTGGCTTTTTCCTCTGCGGCCTTATACTGATTGAGATATCCCGACAGAGATTTTACTCCCATGTTGCAGCCGTCGGTCATCAGATCCGCAATTATTGAGTCCGTCGCGTGCAGACCGAGCTTCATGCTAGTTTTCATCCAGGACATTCCTACCGCTATGGGGTTTGGGTCCTTGCCCTCATCCTTATATTTTTCGAGCAGGGCATTGATCTCTTCTTCGAGTCTTTCGTGTTCATTCTTACATCCGGATAGAATCTTCTTCATCTCGTCCGACTTGACGTATTTTTCGACGTCCTCGATCGATCTGACTCCCATTTTTATTCCCGCGTCACATTCGCGAAGCAACTTTATCGTATCTTGTTCAATCATCTTTTTATTAACTCCTTTTTTATTGATACCTTTATTTTTTGTTGCTGCGTCAACAAATATACGTCGATAATAGTTTGTGTCTGTTGATTTTTTATTTTGCGTGTGATATAATTGTGATAAATAAATTTTCCGCTACCGAGAAAGGGTATTTTATGATAAGACAGCTTGATAAGGTATTCGTCCTTGATACAGAGAATACGACCTACGCCTTCCACGTATTGGAGAGCGGCCATCTTGAGCATCTTTATTATGGAGAAAAAATAGACATAAGAGAGGCAAGCGATGCCGCGCCGCTTATTGAAAAGCAGGCTTTTGCGCCAGGCAACTCAAACGTGTATGACGAGAAATATCCGAATCTCTCGCTCGAGAATATCCGCCTTGAGATGTCCTCCTACGGAAAGAGTGACATCCGCGAGCCTTTTGTAGAGGTCACGCACGCAGACGGCAGTTATACTCAGGACTTTCTCTTTGACAGCGCGGTTATCCGCGAGGGAAAGACTCCTCTTGCGACTCTTCCGTCATCCTATGAGGACGAGGGCACAGTACACGAGCTTATAATAACCCTGAAGGATAAGAGCTATGACCTAACGCTTGAGCTTAACTATGCCGTATTCGAGAACCGCGACGTTATTACGCGTTCTGCAAGGCTCAAAAATACCTCCGCTGACAGCGTCAGACTTAACAGACTTATGAGCACCCAGCTCGATTTTGAGGACTCCGGCTATATCCTTACCACCTTCAACGGCAGCTGGGCAAGGGAAATGTACCGCCACGACACGGGTGTAGTGGCAGGAAAGTGTATAAATTCCACCTATGCCGGTACCTCCTCGAGCAGATCCAACCCCTTCGTTATGCTCTCGCGCCCCGAGACCACCGAGGACAGAGGCCTTTGCTACGGCTTGAACCTTGTTTACAGTGGCAATCATTACGAGTGCGCTGAGGTTGGCAGCCACGGTAAGACTAGATTTGTCAGCGGTATAAACCCCGCGAGCTTTTCCATTCTCCTTAATCCCGGCGAGTGCTTTGAGACTCCCGAGGCGGTTATGACCGTATCCGAGGAGGGCTACAACGGTATGAGCCTGCGTATGCACGCCTTTGTCAGAGAATGTATCGTAAGAGGGGAGTGGAAGAAAAAGAGCCGTCCCGTGCTTCTTAACAGCTGGGAGGCATCCTACTTTGATATAAACGAGCACAAGCTCTTGAAGCTTGCTAAGGAGGGCAGGGATGTCGGGGTCGAGCTGTTCGTTATGGATGACGGTTGGTTTGGTGAAAGACGTGACGATAAGAGATCCCTCGGTGACTGGTATGTCAATAAGAAGAAGCTCCCCGGAGGAATCTCCCGCCTTTGCGATAAGGTAAACGAGCTCGGACTAGATTTCGGTATATGGGTTGAGCCCGAGATGGTAAACGTGGATAGCGATCTTTACCGCGCGCATCCCGAGTGGACTCTCGAGATTCCCGGTAAGCCTCATTCGGAGGGCAGAAATCAGCGCATACTCGACCTTACCAATCCCGCGGTAGTCGATCATCTTATCGAGCAGATGAGCGCAATCTTTTCCTCTGCGAACATCTCCTACGTCAAGTGGGATATGAACAGAATATTCTCGGATTATTACTCGCAGTATCTCCCCGCCGAGAGGCAGGGAGAGGTATCGCACCGCTATATGATCGGGCTCTACCGCCTTATGCGTACGCTTACCGAGAGATTCCCGAAAATACTCTTCGAGGGGTGCGCGTCGGGCGGGAACCGCTTTGACCTCGGTATCCTCTCCTACTTCCCTCAGATATGGGCCAGTGACGATACCGACGCTATCTACAGAGTAAAGGGGCAGACGGGCTACAGCTACGGCTATCCTATGTCCACAGTCGGCGCGCACGTATCAGCGTGCCCCAATCATCAGACGCTTCGTATGACTCCCTTAGCGACCAGATTTGACGTCGCGGCGTTTGGTGTTCTCGGATACGAATGCAACCTGTGCGATATGAGCGCCGAGGAGAAAAAACAGATAAGAGAGCAGATCGCTCTTTATAAGAAATGGCGCGAGGTTCTTCAGTTCGGGCACTTTTATCGAGGCAGAAGTGATAATATCTATGAGTGGACCTGCGTCAGCGAGGATGGATCAAGAGCGGTTGGTATGCTCCTTCAGGTGCTTACAGATCCCAATTACGCCTTTACCCAGTTCTTCCCGAGAGGACTTGACAGTGAGGTAAGGTATCACTTCTACAACATAGAGCGCAAGGTCAGGATCAAGCCCTTTGGCGATCTTGTAAATATGCTCTCTCCCATACATATCAAGTACGATTCTCTCGTTCACAACATAGTGGACAAGTTTGTCAAGATGCCCGGTGAGGTTGAGGATTACACCGCATACGGAAGTACTCTTATGAAGGGGGTTAAGCTCAAGGCCGCCTTTGCCGGCACGGGCTTTGATGAGAATACACGCTTCTTCCGTGACTTCTCATCCCGCATGTACTTTATGGAGAAGGTGGATTAATAATTTTTCTCAAGTCTGCAATGGCAGATAAAATCTGCTTATGGATTTTGAAAATATGAAAATATTCTTGCTTCTTAGGTGAAGTTGTGTTATAATGTAAAATGGTCGGTTATAGTGTCATTTCGAGCTAGGTCAAAAATACGGCTCCGACTTTGTTTTTTTCTGACGGATTACGGTGAATAAAGCAAGCGTCATCTATTTTACGCCTTTGCCGTCATCGGTGTCCAAATAGCTTTTGTAAAAAAATCTGTACTTTTTTTGTTTGAAAGGAAACAACTATGCCATCTGCACAGGATATGATGCAATTAATCCAGAGCCTTATCTGGCTTCTTGCGGGCGTCGGTGTGTTCATTGTAGGTATGAACTTTATGAGCGACGCGCTCGAGAAGAGCGCAGGCAGGGGAATGAAAACTCTGCTTGAGAAGATAAGCAACAACCGCCTCTCCGGCGTAGGTATCGGAGCGGGTGTCACCGCGATAATCCAGAGCTCGTCAGCGACCTCGGTTATGGTTATCGGTCTTGTAAACGCAGGCGTTATGACGCTTATGCAGGCGACTCCGATCATCATGGGAGCAAATATCGGTACGACCATCACCGGCGTTCTCGTAGCTCTTAAAAACGATTACTTCAATATGGTAATGTATCTTCTCGCCTTTGCGGGAGTTATGATGGGCTTCGTCAAGAATGAGAGAATTAAGATAGCAGGCAGCCTCTTTAGCGGCCTCGGTCTTATTTTCGTAGGACTTGAGGTTATGAGCAGCGAGCAGGCCTTTGGCAATCCGCTGGTTGAGAATATGTTCACAGAGATATTCAAGACCATTGATTTCCCCCTTCTTCTGATTCTCGTCGGCGTTATTTTCACCGCGCTTATTCAGAGCTCGTCCGCAGCTACCGGTGTCGTTATCACCATGGTTGGCACAGGGGTGCTTCCTCTTGATTACGCGCTGTTTATTATCCTCGGTGCGAATATCGGTACGTGCGTTACAGCGCTTCTTGCGTCTGTTGGCGCCAACGCTAACTCCAAGCGCGTAGCTCTTATCCATTTCACCTTTAACGTGATCGGTACGATGCTGTTTACTGCGATTATCTGGATATTCAAAGAGCCTATCGTAAACTTCCTTGTATCTCTCTTCCCGGGTAGCGATCCTATGTCGCTTCAGATGAGAGTATCCGCCTTCCACGTTGTATTTAACGTCACAACGACGTTGATGTTGCTTCCGTTTGTTAAGCAGCTTGTTGACTACTCTTGCCTTGTTATCAAGGATAAAAATGAGGCAGAAACTAATCTTGCGCTTAAGTTTGTTGACGACAGACTCCTTGGCATGCCTTCCGTAGCTCTTATGCAGGTTAAGAAGGAAATGGATTATATGCTCTCTTTGGTTGAGGAAAATACCAATCTTTCATTCGTCGCTATGGACACGGGATCACTTGAATATGATGAGAGTATCAGAAGAAACGAGGAGATCATCGACTTTACCAACAGCGCCCTGACAAAGTTCCTTATTCAGCTTTCCACCGGTGTAGATCAGAGCAACGAGAGAGTCATCGGCTCCTACTTCCACGTTCTTAATGACCTTGAGAGAATCGGTGACCACGCCGAGAACTTCCACGAGATCGGCACTGAGATGATCGGCAAGAAGATCAGCTTCTCAGAGAAGGCGCGTGGAGAAATCGCTTCCATGCGCGATAGCGTTATAGAGATGTTCTCGATCTCTAAGGATGCCTTCGAAAATCTCAACAGAGATGAGCTTCCCAAGCTTGCAGAGCTTGAGGAGAGTGTTGACGGCAAGAAAAAGAGCCTTATCGCAAGTCACTTCGCGCGTCTTGCAGAGGGCAACTGCAACGTTGACGTCAGCCCCTACTACTCGTCTGTAGTCGTTGGACTTGAGAGAGTCGCAGACCACCTTGTAAACGTAGGATACAGTATCGTCAACCCCACCGGCTCGCAGGATGAATACGATTAATAAACTATTGGGAGATAAATTATGATTTGGGCAATCATTTTATTCGCAGTAACCTACGTTCTGATGCTTGTTTTCACCAAGTACAGACCGTACATAGCGCTTGGTTCGGCGCTCCTGTTCGTTGTAACGGGTATGCTTCCTATTGGAAAGCTGTTTGGCGCAATAGACTTTAACGTAATTATGATGATTGCGGGTACGATGGGCCTTGTCGCGCTGTTCATTGAGAGCAAAATGCCCGAGTTGCTTGCCGACCTAATAATGGAGAAGGTTCCAAATGTAATGTGGGCGGCGGTTGCAATGTCGCTTTTTGCAGGCGTTATTTCCGCATTCGTGGATAACGTTGCTACTGTTCTTATGATCGCTCCCGTTGCGCTTGAGATCTGTAAGAAGCTCAATACCAATCCCGTCCCGTTTATTATCGCTATCTCGGTTTCCTCTAACCTTCAGGGCGCAGCAACGCTCGTTGGCGATACTACCGCAATTATGCTCGGTTCGGCTCTCGGAATGAGCTTTACCGATTTCTTCTGGTATAAGGGAAGACCGGGTATATTCTTCGCTGTTGAGCTTGGTGCGGTCCTTTCCGCGCTTATAATCGCCTTCCTCTTCAGAAAGGAAAAGGCGGCTATTCCCAAGACGGGTGAGCGCACCAAAGTTACTGATTATGTTCCGACCATTCTTCTTGCGGGCACGATAGTATTGCTTATCGGAGCATCATTCATTCCCAACAAGCCCGATATAACAAACGGCCTTATTTGTTGCGTGTTGCTCGTTATCGGTCTCGTATACAATTACTGCAAGAAGAGAAATCTTTCGGGTATAACCGCTCCGCTTAAGGAGATAGACTTCCAGACCATCGGACTTCTTCTCGGTCTCTTCATTATGATTGGCGGTATTTCGGAGCAGGGCGTTATTGCAGCTGCTGCAAACCTTCTTGCCAAGCTTGGAGGCGGTAACGTATTCCTTCTTTATACCGTTATCGTATGGGCGTCCGTACTCATTTCCGCGTTTATTGATAACATCCCCTACGTTGCTACGATGATCCCCGTTATCGCGGGACTTGCAGCCGCGCTTAAGGTTGATCCCACCGTTCTTTACTTTGGACTTCTCTCGGGTGCTACCCTCGGCGGTAACTGTACTCCCATCGGCGCATCCGCTAACATTACCGGTATCGGCATCCTCAGAAAGGAAGGCTACACCGTAAAGAACTCCGACTTCTTCAAGATCGGTATCCCGTTCACCCTCGCGGCAATTATCCCCGCGTATATCTACCTCTGGCTTATCTTCGGTTAATAAAGACGGCCAAAAAGACGCGAATAACAAAAACAGACCTTGCCTTCTTTGCAAGGTCTGTTTTTCTTCAGTTAAAGTCTCGCATAGGCTTTCATTTGCGGCAATTATTATATGCGTAATTTTCTTCTTATGCAAAAACCGCCAAGGAGCTTTTTGCTCTTTGGCGGCATGTTTACGTTTAACGAACTATAGAAGAATGACTGTATATATAGAATTCCTCCTGACTCGGCATCCATTTCTTTTCCTTATGTGGAAAAGTTGCGTCGAATGCTTCGACCGCAGAGATGTCCTCACAGCAGTCGGCGGCGGTAGATGGAATGTACATCCACTTTCTTCTGTCAAGCGCGTTCGGCACAAGCTCGCAAACGAGAAGTGCCGTAGGGAAATTGCCGTCTACAACAAAGCTGACGTTCTTCTTTTTGCAACTTACGAAACCACGGCTGACATAGTTGCCCGGATTGCCGAAATTGATGTTTACATCGTAGCCCATCTTGCGTGCTACCTCAAAGGAATGCTCGATCAATATCTTGCCGAGCTTCTGCCTTTGATATTCGGGAGCAACGCACAGCGGACCGAAGGAAAGTATCTCCTTCCGCTCACCGTTCTCGTCCTCAAGCCAAGCCTTCGTGTACATAATATTTCCAACAATCTCACCGTCAAGCTCAAGCACGAATGCAAGCTCGGGAATGAAGTCGGGATGCTTACGCATCATATGGACGAAATAATGTTCGTCCGCGCCCGGTTTATAGACGTTCCAAAACGCCTCGCGTGTAAGTTCTTCAACTGCTCTGTAGTCTTTTTCTGTTTCTAAACGTATCGTCAAATTGTTCATTTTTAAATCCTTTCATAGTTGTGACGCTCAACACGAGAGGAATGCCGAGAATGTATTTGCAAACCTCTCGTTTACAGTACAATCTCCAAAAGGTTGGTGTTTTTCAAACAGCACACTCCGATAAAAATATTCAAGCCAAGGCTTGTAAAGATATTATATCATAAAAATGTGAATAGTTCAATCACCTTTACTTACGAATCGGTTGAAAAGTTCATAGAAATATGATATAATAAACTCACCGATAAATAAGAATTTGATGGAGGTAGTGTACATGGAAAAATTGACGAAGGAAGTAGACGCAATTCTGTTGGAACGATTCGGCAAGGATAGTATTATTGCTCTGGCAACTGCTATTGA
>SVSX01000082.1 GCA_015064085.1 Oscillospiraceae bacterium
TAGCCGAACTTTTCAGCCACCTCGTCGATATGGCTGTCTCCAAAGAGCTTGATCTCCTTACCGCAATCGGGACACTTAACGTAGCTCATATTCTCGATGAGGCCGTAAACAGGCACGTTCATCATCTGCGCCATATTTGCCGCCTTGGAAACGATCATAGAAACAAGGTCCTGAGGTGTGCTTACAATAACTATTCCGTCAAGCGGAATAGACTGGAATACGGTAAGAGGAACGTCACCCGTTCCGGGAGGGCAATCTATAAACATATAGTCTATATCGTGCCATATAGTGTCGGTCCAGAACTGCTTTACAGTACCCGCAATAACAGGACCTCTCCAGACTACGGGGCGTGACTCGTCCTCAAGAAGAAGGTTTACGGACATAATATCGATACCCGATGTAGTCGTGGGGGGGATCATTCCGTGATCGTCACCCTCAACTCCCGCCTTAAGACCAAAAGCCTTGGGGATAGAAGGTCCTGTGATATCTGCATCGAGAATAGCGGTCTTATAGCCGAGTCTCTGCATTGTTACAGCGAGCATAGAGGTGACTATAGACTTACCTACGCCTCCCTTTCCGCTGACAACACCGATTATATGTTTTACACTGCTGAGCTCGTGGGGCTGCTCAAGGAGGCTGTTCTTCTCTCTTGAGGAGCAGTTGCTCGAGCAGGTGGAGCAATTATGAGTACATTCTGACATTTTTTTATTTCCTTTCTCTTTTTTTCGTATTATATATTATACACCATTTTACTCTTTTTTGCAAGGGATTTAATATAATATTTATTTTATTTATTAAAATTTAGTCAATTCACTTGAAAAAAACAAAAAAATGGTGTATAATATAAAAGTTAGAATATTTTTTATTTGGAGGTTCATTATGAGCGCAAAGTTAGAAAAGCTTTCAGGCTTTTGCGGAGTTAAGGGTCCTGTTCTCACCATAGTTATGGACGGTGTCGGAATCGCTCCCGAAACAGAGGCAAATGCCGTATACGGCGCATACACACCAACACTTGATATGCTTATGAGTAAATATCCCATGGTAAAGCTCAAGGCTCACGGAACGGCTGTCGGTCTTCCCTCTGACGACGATATGGGTAACTCCGAGGTCGGTCACAATGCTCTCGGCGCGGGTCAGGTCTTCGCGCAGGGTGCTAAGCTCGTTTCTCAGTCGATCGAATCGGGCAAAATGTTCGCTTCCGCAACCTGGCAGGAGCTTGTCGCAAACGTAAAAGCAAACGCATCCACACTTCACTTCCTCGGTCTTTTCTCGGACGGAAACGTTCACTCCCACATCGACCACCTCAAGGCTATGATCGTCAGAGCTAAGGCAGAAAAGGTCGCAAAGGTAAGAATTCACATTCTAATTGACGGACGTGACGTTGGTGAGACAAGTGCTCTTGATTATATTGAGCCCTTTGAGGCTTTCCTCGCAGAGCTTCGCTCTGAGGACTTTGACATCTGCATCGCATCGGGCGGCGGACGTATGAAGGTTACTATGGACAGATACGAGGCAGATTGGTCTATGGTAGAGCGCGGCTGGCAGACTCACGTTCTCGGTGAGGGCAGACAGTTCGCCTCCGCTGCTGAGGCTGTTCTCGCGTACCGCGCAGAGCTTGGCGTTATCGACCAGGATCTTCCTCCCTTCGTTATCGCAAAGGACGGCGCTCCCGTCGGCACTGTAAACGACGGCGACAGCGTTATCTTCTTCAATTTCAGAGGTGACCGTTCTATTGAGATCTCCAAGACCTTTGAAGCTCCCGAGGGAGACTTTGACAAATTCGACAGAGTTCGTGTTCCCTCTGTTGTCTACGCAGGTATGCTTGAGTACGACGGTGACCTTCACATTCCTCACAAGTATCTTGTTTCTCCTCCCGAGATAACCAACACGATGAGCGAATACCTCACAAACACAGGTGTAGCTCAGCTTGCGATCTCCGAGACACAGAAATACGGTCACGTTACCTACTTCTGGAACGGAAACAAGTCGGGCAAGTTCTCCGAGGAGCTTGAGACCTATATTGAGATCCCCTCTGACGTTGTTCCCTTCGAGCAGCGCCCCTGGATGAAGTGCGCGGAGATCACAGACAAGCTCATCGAATGTCTCAGATCGGGCGAGTACAAATATCTCCGTGTAAACTTCCCGAACGGCGATATGGTCGGACACACGGGCTCACTCCTCGCGACAAGATGCTCTATGGAAGCACTTGACCTTCAGCTCGCAAGGATCATCAAGGTCGTTGACGAGCTTGGCGGTGTGGCTCTTATCACCGCTGACCACGGAAACGCAGACGAGATGTATGAGATCGATAAGAAGACAGGTATGCCCAAAAAGGACAAGAACGGTAATTACAAGGCTAAGACAAGCCACACTCTCAACCCCGTTCCCTGCATAATCTACGACAATTTCTACGCTGACAAGTACACAGTAAAGGCTGACGAAGGAAAGTTCGGACTTTCAAACGTTGCCGCTACTATGGTCAACCTTATGGGTTACAAAGCACCCGAAATGTGGGACGAAAGCGTTATTGACGTAAAATAAAAATCAAAAGGGGCTGTCTCAAATGTGAATTTTGAGACAGCCCCTATGTTAAAATACTATAAAATGAACATTGCTGTTCCGCTTTCCTCAAGTATTGCAGTGACTATACCGATAAGGAAGACGAAAATAAAGCTAAGGAATACAAAAGCAGACATAACAAGCGCTATGATCGAGCATATCGTTGCGGCTGTAAGCCTTCCGTCGTTTTTGTTAAGCATAAGCTTTTTTGCCTTTGAACCGCTTACGAGAGCGATTATCGCGAGAACGATACTTGCCGGGAAGCATGCGCAGGTCACGTTGAGTCCGACGGCAATGATCGCAAGTACCATAGCCTTGGTCGCAGCCGAGCTTGCCTCGGGTGTCTCGGTAGCTGTGGGCGGCGTTACCGCGCTCTGAGGTATGCTTTCGGCAAAATTATAGTCGGTCTGCTTTTCCTCAGCCCCATCATCAAACCTTTTCTCAGCGGTCGAATCCTGCAAGGGCTCGTCAGCCTTGATCTCCTCAACAGGCGCTTCAATAGGAGCTGCATCAACCTGTTCTTTGTTTACATTTTCAACGTTTTCGTTGACGTTATCTTCATTCATTGGAGTGTTGTTATTATCCATATTTACCTCCCAAGTTTAGTTTATGACTTGATTATAGCACAAAAAAGCAACCGGGTCAAGTTTTTTTTGAAAGGAACTGCAAAAAATGAAGGAGAAAAACAAAAAGCTGCTGTATCTCGGTCTTATAAATATGGCTTTTATTATTTACGGCGCTATCATAATCTGCGTATACGTTCTCTCGGAGCGCTACGGTCTTTCCGAGCTTGTGAAATGTCCCTCAATACGTTTTCTCGGGATATACTGCCCTTTTTGCGGCGGAACACGGGCACTGAGTTCCCTTTTGAAATTTGATCTTCTTGCCTCACTTTACTATAATCCCGCACTTTTACCGTCAATTATTGCCTTTGCCTTTTATGACATACGGGCGTTTATATACCTCAAAAAAGGAAAGACAGAGTTCAAATATCTTCACAAAACAGTTTGGATACCCCTTCTCTCTTTGTTGATCATAAGCTGGATAGCTAAAAATATTTTACTGCTCGGCTTCGGTATAAATATCCTTGCCTGACTATCAAGGTTCTGCTTCAATAATATCGGCGATCCTCTTACAGGCTGTTCCGTCACCGTATGGATTGACCGCCTTTGACATTTCCTCATAGACGCGCTCGTTTTCAAGAAGCAGCTTGAAATTATCGTATATGACCTGCTCCTTCCTTCCAACAAGCCTCAAAACTCCCGCGTGTATTCCTTCGGGTCGCTCTGTTGTATCACGCATAACAAGAACGGGCTTTCCGAGTGAGGGTGCTTCCTCCTGAATTCCTCCGCTGTCGGTGAGTATCAGATATGATCGGGCGAGAAAATTATGAAAATCAAGCACGTCAAGAGGCTCTATTATCCGAATCCTGTCAAAGTCCCGAAAGACTTCCTCGGCTGCCTCGCGAACCGTTGGATTCATATGGATCGGATATATTGCCTTAACGTCGGTATGCTCCTCAAGTACCCGTCTGATAGCGCGGAACATAGCTCTCATCGGCTCTCCGAGATTTTCACGGCGGTGAGCCGTTATCATTATAAGTCGGCTTCCCCTTGCCCATTCAAGCTGTGAATGCTCATATTCCTCTCGAACGGTGGTCTTCAGCGCGTCGATGGCGGTGTTGCCCGTAACAAATACCCTCCGAGGACTCACACCTTCCGAAAGAAGGTTTTTTTTGCCCCCATTGTGGGGGCAAAGTTATATTTAGCGATTATCCCAACCGCCCTTCGGTTAAATTCCTCGGGATAGGGACTGTAAATATCATAGGTTCGAAGACCCGCCTCAACGTGTCCCA
>SVSX01000083.1 GCA_015064085.1 Oscillospiraceae bacterium
GCAAAATATCCGAGAGCTATGGGTATTCCCGCTCTCATTCCTCTGAAATAGATCTTTCTTCTGTTCATCAGTTCACTTCCAAATAGCAAATCTCGGGGCTGTCTCAAAAACGAGACAGCCCCTTTTTGGGATAGCCGAATTTGAACAAGAAGCGTCGTTCTTCGGGGCGTGAGGCGTACAAGTGTACGTCGAGCCCCGAAAACGGCGGCAGAAAAAGTCCATAAGATTTGAAGAATTTCGGAGAAATTCAACCAATTTATTACCGGACTTTTTCGGTCTTGTCAAATATGACAGCCCCCAAGCATTATTTTACTTGCAGATCTTACCTGCCATTTCGTAGAGCTCCTCGTTCTCAAGGCGTCTCTTCTCGCAGATAGCTTCCATAGCCTTAATGTCCTCAGGTCCGAACTTGTCGAGGTCGCCGTCCTTCAGCTTGCCCTTGTACATACGGTCAACTGTGAGCGCGAAGAGAATATCCATACTCTCGATCCTGCCGTCGTTCTCGATAACAACGAGGTTGCTCTTGCCCTCGAGGAGCAGCTCAACAGCCTTGACACCCATCTTGGTAGCCGTAAGTCTGTCGCGAAGTGTGGGCGATCCGCCGCGGACGATGTGAGCGAGGCGAACGAACTTGGTCTCGATACCGATCTCGTTGATCTTCTTTGCGAGGACCTCACTGTAGGGTATCTTCTTTCCGTTCTCGTCAGTGGTGGTAACACCCTCGCTGACAACAACGATCATTCCTCTCTTGCCGTGAGCCTGAGCCGTCTTGATATCCTCAAGCGCCTTAGCCTCGTCGAACTCGACCTCGGGCATACAGATAGCTACAGCGCCCGAAGCGATACCTGTCATAAGGCTGAGCTGACCGCAGTCTCTTCCCATTACCTCAACGACGTTGCAGCGAGCGTGAGACTCGCAGGTATCTCTGAGTCTGTCTATTGTGTAAAGTATGGTGTTCATCGCCGTGTCAAAGCCGACTGTGTAGTCGGTAGCGGTGATGTCGTTGTCGATAGTTCCCGTTACTCCGATGGCGGGAATTCCGTGAAGTGTGAGGTCTGTTGCGCCTCTGAACGTGCCGTCTCCGCCTACAGCAACGATAGCGTCGATGCCGTGTCTCTTACAGGTAGCGATAGCCTTTGCCATTCCCTCCTCGGTCTTGAACTCAAGGCAACGGTCGGAATAAAGCATTGTTCCGCCCTGTGTGATTATGTTTGAAACAGAACCTGTTTCAAGAGGTATCATATTGTCGTTAACGAGTCCGCTATAGCCTCCGATAACTCCCATTACCTCAACACCCTCGCTGAGAGCCTTTCTTGTGATGGCTCTTACAGCCGCGTTCATTCCGGGTGCGTCTCCGCCCGAAGTAAGAACGCCGATCCTTTTGAATTTGCTCATTTTAAAAATCCCCCTTGATCTGTCAACCTCTTACAGTTGAATTCTTTATTATTTTTATTTTATTTTTCACTGTTTATTTTATTTCGGCTCTCATAACCATATCAAGGGCGTTGCTCGCCGAAACTATGCGGATATATTCTCTGCTCCGCATCGCCGAAAGCGACAGCCGTCTGACACTCTCGCCCGAAGCCGTGCTGACACCGATATAGACCGTTCCCACGGGCTTTTCGGGTGTTCCCCCCGAAGGACCTGCAATTCCCGTGACCGACACGCCGATGTCGCTTCCGAGCGCCTCTCTGACTCCCTTTGCCATCTCGCGCGCCGTCTCCTCGGACACCGCCCCGTATGCCGAAAGTGTTTCGGGCTTTACCCCAAGAAGCCTTATCTTAGCCTCGTTAGCGTAGGTCACGCAGCCGCCGAGGAAGACCTCGGAAGCTCCCGAAACGTCGGTTATCCGCTTGGATATAAGTCCGCCCGTGCAGGACTCCGCCGTAGCGAGAGTCAGCGAATTGCGCCTGAGATACTCGACCGTCGCTCTCTCGAGGCTGTCGATATCCACGCCGTATATATATTCACCCACGGGTGTATCCTTTATCCTCGCTATCATTCTGTCGCAAAGGTCGGATGCGTCGCTCTCGTCCTTTGCCATCGCCGTGACTCTGAGCCTCACCTCGCCCTCCTTGCAGTAGGGCGCGACGGTGGGATTTTCGGCGCTCCTCATAATATCCCCGATAACGCTCTCGACAGCCGACTCGCCCATACCGAAGATGTGGATGTTCTTGCTGACTATGACGCTCTTCCTCCTCTCGTGGAGGTAAGGCAGCACCTTTTCGTTGAATATCGGGATTATCTCACCCGGAGGGCCGGGGAGCATAATTACCGTCTTGGAGTTATCTTCCCCTCCCACTATAGCGAGAGACGGAGCTGTTCCGTAGTCATTGTCAAATATCACCGCGCCGCGAGGCATCATTGCCTGCTTGCGGTTATTATCGGTCATCACTCTGCCCGTGCGCTTGAAATAGCTCTCTATGCGGCAGAGCGAATGCTCGTCCATATACATTTCACGTCCGAAATATTCGGCGACAGTCTCCTTGGTAAGGTCGTCATAGGTCGGACCGAGCCCGCCGCTGGTTATGACCATATCCACCTCGGAAAGAGCTCTTTCAAGAGCCGCCTTGAGCCGCGCGGGATTGTCTCCCACCGCCGTATGTCGGTAAACGCAGATACCGAGCTCAGCAAGCTTCTGCGAAAGAAAAGCCGCGTTGGTATTCACGATATCGCCGAGGAGTAATTCCGTTCCCACGCAGAGTATCTCCGCGCTTTTTATAGCTTCGCTCACAAATGGTCACACTCCTTCATTTCCAAATAGTTCAGATCAGAAAAACACATTATATTATATCACTTAAGGGGGGCGTTTGTCCATAATATTTTTGAATTACTATTGCGTAATTATGTATTTTGATGTATAATTAGTGTATAAATATTTCATTTTTAATTCAAGGAGACATAAAATGGCAGAATGTAGAATATGTCCGCGGCGGTGCGGAGCTACAAGAGAGGGCGGCAAGGTTGGATTTTGCGGCGAGAGCCGCGAGATAACCGTATCACGCGCCCTTCTTCACAAATGGGAAGAGCCGCCCATCAGCGGTGAGCGCGGTACGGGGGCGATCTTTTTCTGCGGCTGTAATCTCAGATGCGTTTACTGTCAGAACAAGATGATCAGCCGAGGCGGCGGCAACCGCGAGACCTACACTGCGAGTGAGCTTTGCGATCTTATGCTTCGCCTTGAGGCTGAGGGTGCGCACAGCATCGACCTTGTGACCCCAACTCACTTTGCGGACGGTGTCGCCACCGCTCTCAGGGAGGCGAGAAGAACACTCCGTATTCCCGTGATATACAACAGCTCGGGCTACGACAGTGTCGAGTCGCTGAAAGCACTTGAGGGGCTGGTTGACGTCTACCTTCCCGATTTCAAATACATATCAAAAGATCTTGCCGAGAAATATTCAAACGCCCCCGACTACCCCGAGGTAGCGAAAGAGGCGCTGAGGGAGATGTTCAGGCAGGTGGGGGAATGCCGATTTGACGGCGACGGAATGATAGAGCGCGGGGTGATCGTCCGACATCTAGTCCTCCCCGCCCACAGAAAGGAGAGCATTGCCCTTCTCGACACTCTCTCGGAGCTTCTGCCCGTAAATCAGATCAGACTCAGCCTTATGAGCCAATATACACCCGAATTTGCCCTTGATACCGAGTTCAAAAATCTCCACCGCAGACTTACTACATTTGAGTATAATTCGGTTCTTGAACACGCCGTCTCTCTCGGCTTCGACGGCTATTTTCAAGCTCTGTCCTCCGCTAAAACCGACTATACCCCAAGCTTCGAATAGGGGATGCGAGGGGATGCGATTTGAGGGGTACTTTTTTTCGAAAACCTACTCCGCTTCGCTTCGTGTAAAGTTTGCAAATGCAAACTTTAGTACCCCTCAAACTCCCCCAAAAAACTTTCAAACAATTACAGCATACCAATGCAGGAAAGTTTTCGCCCGCCTTTTTTAAAAGGCGGCGCGGTGGAGGGTGCGTAACCCTCCTCGCCGTCGCAACGGCGAAACACTCTCCCCTCGGCGTTTCTTTTTGTTAGCTTTTTCTTTGCGCCTCTTTCCGCCAAAGAAAAAGCGGCAAGCGAGTTAGGGAGACGCGAGGGGATGCGATTTGAGGGAACTTTTTATAAAAAGTTCCCTCAAACTCCCTCAAAAACTTTAAAGCTATTTTCTTTTACCCATATTGAAGCAGAAAGCGTTTATTGACACCGCTTGTCGGCAGAATGACACGGACGGGGTTTGCACGCTGTTTTTTTCTAAAAGTTCGTCTTCTTTCATTAACGTTTGCAAAACAATACCCCTATGTGTCATCCTGAGCGAAGCAAACAATTGAATATTGTTTGCGTAGTCGAACCCGACGAAAGGAGGGCGATGCA
>SVSX01000018.1 GCA_015064085.1 Oscillospiraceae bacterium
GCTTTGTACTTCTCTCTTGTTGTTCAATTTTCAATGACCGCGCCGCCCGCCTTGCGGACAGCTTGACTATTATATCATAACCTCTTTCCTTTGTCAATACCTTTTTTCAATTTTTTTAGATTTTTTTAAAATATTTTCAAAGGAAACATGATATCCACTCGTTTTCTGCGAGGGAACTTAATTTTATCACAGAAAGATTTTTTTGTCAAGAGTTTTTCGAAAAAATTTCCACAAATTTATTTCTTTATTACTATTGACATTTTTTTATGATTTGCTAAAATAAATATATAATGATGAATTTATCTTTGACAGGAAAAAAGCAACAAATGAAAAAAACACTACTGATATTTATAATTATAACCGCTCTACTCTGTCTTGCATCCTGCCACGAAGAACAAAGCACAGAATGTGAGCACAAGGATCTGATAATTTCCGAGGTAGACGCCACCTGCGACACAGAGGGTTATCAATTGAACGAGTGCAGAAATTGTACATTTGAATTCAAAAGCAAGATCATCCCGCCCAAAGGCCATACACTATCTGAGCAAAAGTTCTCGGCAAGCTGTACCGAGGAGGGGTACACAGAATATACCTGTTCTTGCGGATATAGCTACAGATCCGACTACACAGAACCTGTCGGTCACGTATTTGCCACCGAGACACATACCCCCACCTGCACTATAGAGGGATTCACCAGATACACCTGCCACTGTGGCTTTACATACAGAGCCAAGCTAACACCTCCTACAGGTCACACGCTTAAAAAAGAGGTTCACGAGCCCGATTGCACGAACGAGGGCTACACCGATTACTCTTGCACAGTCTGCAAAAATTACAGCTTCAGATCGAACTACGTAGTTCCCTTGGGTCATTCCTTTACAACAACGGTATCAAGACCCACAAGCTCACAGACGGGATACACCGAGTTTTTATGCCATTGCGGGTATGAGTATACCGGTGACTACGTTATGTCGAGTGATATTTTCAAGGGTGCTTACGTAGACGGCGTTGAGGTTCTGGCACAGGGTGTCGACGTTTCAATGTGGAACGGTACTGTAAATTGGAGTGAGCTCAAGACTGCGGGAATTGATTACGTAATACTCAAGGCGGGAAGCACCAACGGTGTAGATCCAAATTTTGAAACAAACTACAAAAAAGCCACCGAGGCGGGACTCGGTGTCGGTTGTTACTATTACACCTACTCACTTACAGTTGACGACATTCTCGAGGACGCGGAAAGCTTCTTGTCATTCATAAAAGGAAAGAAATTTGACTACCCCGTATATCTCGATCTTGAAGACCCCTCTCAGGAAGCCCTTGACAGTCAGCTTCTCACCGATATGTGCAAGGCATTTATTGAAAAAATGCAGTCCGAGGGTTATTTCTGCGGACTTTACGTAAACAACAATTGGCTTATGAACAAGCTTGATACAGAGCGTATCACGGTATATTTTGATCTTTGGCTGGCACGTTGGACTCTTTCGGGAGAGCCCGACTGGTCGGATAAATTCGGTGTGCGCACGGGAATGTGGCAGTACAGCGCAACGGGAAAGATAGGATCACACACCTGTGATTTCGACCTCAACGTAGCCTTTAAGGATTACCCTTCACTTATCAAGGAATGGGGCTTCAACGGATACGAAAAATAATTATGTAATATCTTTTCAAAATTCTATTGAAAAAGCACTCGAATTGTGATAAAATCAGTTTATTCCATATCAAAACCGAGAAAGGACAAAAAAATGAAAAGAAAACTTGGTATCAATACAGACTGTTTAATAGGTCTTCTTGACGATGTAGCAACGCTTAAGCTCGCTCACGAGATCGGATTTGAAACAATTACTACGAGCCAGATAAGCCTTAGTGAGGTATCGGCGCTCAAAGAAAATGCGGAAAAGCTTGGAGTAGACTTCCCTTTTCTTCACTCCCCCTTTGGCGGGATCAACTATATGTGGATGGAGGGAGACAGCTATCGCACAGTATACGACGGCATTATTGAGTCGATCGACAACGCTGCCGCCTGCGACGTTCCCGCTGTAGTCCTCCACGTATCCAGCGGTTGGCAAGCGCCTCCTGTTAATGATCTCGGTCTTTCGCGCTATGATGCCCTTGTGGAATATTCCGCAAACAAGGGAGTAACGTTAGCTTTTGAAAATCTGCGTATGCTCGGAAACCTCGCTTGTCTCATAGACCGCTACGAGCACGAGGACAACGTTCGTTTCTGCTACGACTGCGGACACGAGCACTGTTATACAAAAACTGTAAAATGGATAGACATATTCACAAATAAGCTCATAGCTACACATATTCACGACAACCACGGCCGTCCCTTCGAGGATAAGACCACAGACCGCGACGCGCATCTCCTTCCCTTTGACGGAACGTTTGACTATCCTGATATGATGAGAAGGCTTGACAGATACGGCTACGCAGGTCCTCTCGTTCTTGAGGTCTTCCGCGGCTCGAGATCCGACTATATGGCGCTCTCGGCAGAGGAATTTTTGAAAACCTCTTATGACAGGATCAAGCGCATTTCGGTGCTCAACGAGCTTTAATAAAAAAGGAAAAAGCAGACAGAGAATACTCTGTTTTCTCAACATATGAACTACAAATACAAATTTATCGGCAGAGAGATCGTTTTCTCTGCCGATTTCTTTTTGTTTAATACAACGCAGCTAAAGCACCATTTTTATATATTCGGTATAAAATTCTTTTAAAGTTGACTTTTTATAAAAAAGAGTGTATAATAAAGTCAGTTTTTTAAGGAGGATCTGATATGAATTACGTAGCAACCGAATTAAAAAGGACAATTGACATAAAAAGCATCGTTTCCATACATTATTTTGAGTACACGTCGGACTTTACCTATCCCGGTGAGTCTCACGATTTCTGGGAAATGATATACTGCGACAAGGGCGCTCTTCACATAACCGCGGGAGAGAAAAGCTTCAACCTCGGCATAGGTCAGGCTTTTCTTCACCATCCGTCACAGTTTCACAACGTAGAACCCGCAAACAACGAACCCGCAAATTCCGTGGTCCTCAGCTTTTACTCCGACAGCCAAAGGCTTCAAAATCTTGCCGACTCTCCGCTCAATTTCGACAATTACGCCAGGACCTCCCTGTTTTCAATCATTCGCGAGGCAAAGGCAAGCTTCGAAAATCCTCTTGGAAGGATCGATGAGCCTATGCTTCTGAGAAAGCCCAGCGAGGAGGTATTTGCCGCCGAACAGGTCATTCAGAACTACGCAGAGCTGCTCCTTATACATCTTATAAGAAAAACCGATTACTCCACAAGCTTCCCCGAGCTCCCGAGAGAGGAAAAAAACAGCCGTCTCGCTAACGAGATCTCACGGTATATGAGCGAAAACCTTTCGAAAAAGATCACCTTTTCCGAGATCACGAGAATTTTTTCGGTCAGTCCCACGACCCTCAAAAAGCTCTTCAAATCATATTACCGCTGCGGTACTATGGAATATCTCACCTCGCTGAGAATAGAAAGAGCGAAGGAGCTCCTGAGGGGTGGTAAGCACACCTGCACGGAGATCTCCTCGCTCTGCGGATTTTGTTCTATTCATCATTTTTCTAAGGTCTTCAAGGAAAAGTGCGGCATTTCCCCCACTGAGTATCTTCATACCATCAAGGCTATGCTCGACTCATCGAACATCAAGACCGACTCTTAAAGCTCCTCAGCGATCCTCAGCCACTCCTCACGGGATGCGTCACTTGGCATACGCCAATCCCCTCTCGGAGAGAGTGCCACCGAACCGACCTTCGGTCCGTCGGGTATGCAGGAGCGCTTGAACTGCTGAGCAAAGAAGCGGCGAACAAAGTTCTTCAGCCATTTTAGCAGCACCTCGTCGCTGTATTTATCTCCAAGGGCGTAGCGCGCGAGTCTGTAAAGCTTGTCGGGAGCAAATCCATAGCGGACCATATAGTAAAGGTAAAAATCGTGTATCTCGTAAGGTCCGACAATGTCCTCGGTCTTCTGCGCGATATTGCCATTCTCGTCAGCGGGAAGAAGCTCGGGACTGACAGGTGTATCAAGAATATCTCTGAGCACCGCCGAAAGCTTTTCCTTGCCCTCCTTCTCCGCCCTGTCGGCATATCTTGCCACAACGTGGCGTACAAGGGTCTTGGGGAGAGAGCCGTTGACTCCGTACATAGACATATGGTCTCCGTTATAGGTAGCCCAACCGAGCGCAAGCTCCGAGAGGTCACCCGTACCTACGACTATACCGTTGACCTCATTTGCGATATCCATAATGACCTGAGTTCTCTCTCTCGCCTGAGAATTTTCATATACTACGTTGCGGATGCTCTCGTCGTGACCTATATCGGAAAAGTGAAGCTTCACAGCCTCTCCAATATCAACACAACGCATCTCCGCCCCAAGCTCGGCGCAGAGTATCTCGGCGTTCGAGCGTGTCCTACCCGTAGTTCCGAAGCAAGGCATCGTAACGCCGATTATGTCACTTCGCACCCTTCCGAGCATATCGAGCGCCTCGGCGGTCACAAGTATCGCGAGACAGGAGTCAAGTCCGCCGGAAATACCTATCACGCATTTTTCAGCATACGCCTTTTCTATTCTCTGCTTCAGACCGCGCGCCTGAAGGGTAAGTATATGATCACAGCGCTCCCTTCTCTCCTCTTCGGTATCGGGCGTAAAGGGATTAGGAGCTATCCTTCTCGTAAGCTCTGTTTCGCAGAGCTTCATCTGAAATTCAACCTTTTGATATCCACTCACGTCGGGCACGAGAGTATTCTTTCTTCTGCGCTCGAAGGAAAGCTTTTTTACGTCTATCTCACTTATAAGCAGCGGAGCGGATATCTCACAAAAAGGCGCTCTCTCTGCTATGACAGATCCATTTTCGGCTATGAACGAATGTCCTCCGAAAACCAGATCTGTAGTTGACTCTCCATCTCCGCAGTTTGCGAAAAGATACGCGCAGGAAAGTCTCGATGACTGAGTCTCAACAAAAGATCTCGAGTACTCCGCCCTGCACACCGCATCGTTTGATGCCGCGGGGTTGGCAATAACGGTAGCGCCCGCCGCCGTATGGTAAACCGAAGGGGGCACGGGTGAGAAAAGATCCTCACTTATCTCAACGGCGATCCTAAGCTCGGGAAGCTCCTTGCAACAGAAGACAAGCCCCTTTCCAAAGGGCACTTTCTCCTCCCCAACTGTAACGTATTCTATTTCGCTGCTCGGAGCGGCAAAGTATCTTCCCTCCGAAAATTCTCCGTAATTTGGCACAAAACTCTTCGGAACTATACCCAAAATAGCTCCTTTTTGACAAATTGCGGCGGAATTATAAATTTTATCATTGACAACGAGAGGAAAACCGACTATACTAATCATATCGGAGCTCTTCGTTTCGTCAAGGTAATCAAGAAGGGCGTCGACGGCGGCGCTCAAAAGGACATCTGAGTAAAACAGATCGGCACAGGTATAGCCCGTCAGTGAAAGCTCGGGAAATACAAGTAGCTTGACCCCCTCGTCCTTCGCCTTTCGGTAGAGCGATATCATCTCAGACAAATTTTTTCTGCAATTTGCGACCGTCACTCTCGGTGTTGCGGTAGCAACCTTAAAGAATCCATGCTTCATAAGGAAACTCCAATCATAAAATTTTCTTTAAACCTACAATACATAAAACATTATACCTTCTTTTCGAAAAAAAAACAATAATAAAATTAAAATTTTTTTGATAAATATTAAATCAAGATAAAAAAAGGAGAAAAGTAATGAATGTCAAAAGAAATCTTACAATGCTTTGTGACTATTACGAGCTCACTATGGGCAACGGATATTTCAAATGCGGCTTAGGCGACCGAATAGTATATTTTGACGTTTTCTACAGAGATAATCCCGATAACGGCGGATACGCCATAGCGGCGGGACTTGAGCAGATTATCGAATACATCGAGGATCTGCATTTCACGGAGGAGGACATCGAATTTCTCCGCTCAAAGAATTGCTTCTGCGAGGAATTTCTCGACTATCTGAGAGCCTTCAAATTTACAGGCGATATCTGGGCTATCCCCGAAGGAACTGTGGTATTCCCGGGTGAGCCTCTTATGACGGTAAAAGCTCCCGCCATCGAGGCACAGTTTATCGAGACCTATATTCTTATGATGATAAACCATCAGTCCCTCATCGCAACCAAGGCATCAAGACTCACAAGAGCCGCAAAGGGACGCGCCATCAGTGAGTTCGGCTCAAGACGCGCTCAGGGGGCTGACGCCGCTATGCTCGGCGCGAGAGCCGCTTATATCGGAGGAGTCGGCTCGACTGCCTGCACAATAGTTGACCGCGATCACGGTGTTCCCTCAACGGGCACTATGGCGCACTCCTGGGTGCAGATGTTCGACACCGAGTACGACGCGTTCAAGACCTATTGCGAGATATATCCCAACAACGCAACGCTCCTCGTCGATACCTTCAATGTTCTCGAGAGCGGAGTTCCCAACGCAATAAAAGCGTTCAACGAGGTGCTCGTTCCCAAGGGAATAAAAAAATGCGCTGTCAGAATAGACTCGGGCGACGTTACCTACCTCACGAAAAAGGTAAGAAAAATGCTCGACGAGGCAGGATTTCCCGAGTGCAAAATAGTTATTTCCAACTCTCTGGACGAATATATCATCAGAGAGCTTATACGTCAGGGCGCTGAGGTCGATGCCTTCGGTGTCGGTGAGAGACTCATCACCGCCAAGAGCGACCCCGTTTTCGGTGGTGTTTACAAGGTATGCGCAATTGAAGACGAGAACGGAAATATTATTCCGAAAATTAAGATCAGCGAAAACGTCGGAAAGATCACGACTCCCCATTTCAAGAAGCTTTACCGTCTGCGCGACAGAGAGACGGGCAAGGCAGAGGCAGACCTCTTATGCGTATATGATGAGGAGGTAGACGACACTCAGCCTATCGAGCTCTTTGATCCTCAGCACACCTGGAAGCGCAAGACTCTCACAAACTTCAAGGCAGAGCTGCTTCAGAAAAAGATCTACGAGGACGGCAAGCTTGTCTATAAACTCCCAACGATCCACGAGATCCGTAGGCATTGTGAGGAGGAGATCGAGGGTATGTGGGATGAGGTCCGCAGATTTAACAATCCCCACAATTACTACGTTGACCTTTCACAGAAGCTTTGGGATATTAAGCACGATATGATCGCAGAGCACAGAAAGATAAAGTAAAATCAAAAAGAGACTCTCGGATCTCCGAGAGTCTCTCATTGTTTTTCAGAAAATTATTTGTATTTTCTCTTGCGAGCTGCTTCCGACTTTTTCTTGCGCTTAACGCTGGGCTTCTCATAGTGTTCTCTCTTGCGAAGCTCGGTAAGGACGCCGGAGCGAGCAGTTGCACGCTTAAAGCGACGAAGTGCGCTGTCCAGGGACTCGCCTTCCTTAACTCTGATTTCTGCCATTTCTTTTTCCCTCCCTCCGCAAATTGCAAAATGCAATCGACTAAATGGTATTATATCACATTTGTAATCTCTTGTCAATAGCTTTTTAATAATTTAAAAAGAATATATTTATTTATATTTTATTGACAAGGATTACGAATTGTGTTAGAATTCAAATATATTATCAGGGAGGATATCACTATGTCCAAAATAGTACTTTTATCAACAAAATTCATAAATGATCCGGCGGACTTCGGCATTGGCGGTCTCTGCTTCGGCTCAACAGGCTACTGCCGCGGTATTATGCGTGCGGGAGCTGAACCGATAATTGCCGCTATGGGAAGCGCTGAGGTCTATGCTGATATTGCCGATGCCATTCTCTTTACGGGCGGCGCGGATTGGAACCCGAGAAGATACGGCGCTCAGAACGAGAAAAATATAAAGTATAATAACGACCTTGACGCCCTCGAGCTTGCCCTTTTCGAGGCATTTTATAAGAGAAAAAAGCCGATGTTCGGAATTTGCCGCGGTATTCAGACCATCAACGTGGCAATGGGCGGAACTCTTTGGCAGGATATTCCCTCTCAGGTCGAGGGAAAGCACAGTCAGGCAATGGAGCATTATGTTAATTCCACTAAAGGAAGTATTATGAATGAGCTGTTTGGCGACAGATTTCTCACCAACTCACACCACCATCAGGCGGTCAAGGAATGTGGCGAGGGGCTGAGAGCAACAGCCTTCTCTGACAACGGGGTTATCGAGGCTATCGAGCACGAATCCCTTCCCATCTTCGCAGTGCAGTGGCATCCCGAGCGTATGATAGGAGACGAGAATTTCCATATGACCGATATGATCCCGCTCTTCAAACGCTTTGTGGATATGATACCTAATAAATAAAACCAACAGAGGCTGTCTCAAATTTGAGACAGCCTCTGTTAGGGTTATCTTACAACGATATTGACTATCTTATTGGGCACTGCGATCTCCTTAACGATCGTCTTACCCTCAACGAAGGGCGCTACCCTCTCGTCAGCCTTCGCAGCCGCGATAGCCTCCTCCTTGGGACAGTTCAGAGGTATCTTGATGGTAGCCTTAAGCTTACCGTTGATCTGTACCGCGATCTCGACCTCTTCATCTGCCGTCTTGGACTCATCATAGGTAGGCCAACTCTCATACGCGATAGTGTCCTTATGACCAAGAAGACTCCACATCTCCTCGCAGATATGAGGACAGATGCAGGAAAGCATCTTGATCATACCCTCAGCGTACTCTCTCGGACATTTGCCCTCCTTATATACGGCATTGACGAATATCATCATCTGCGATATAGCCGTGTTGAAGCCAAGCTGCTCGAAATCCTCGGTGATCTTCTTTACGCTCTTGTGATATACCTTCTCAAGTGCCTTGACCTCTGTGTCGACGATATTCTCAGGCTCGGTAAAGAACGCCCAAACTCTGTTGAGGAACTTTCTCGCGCCGTCAACACCCTGATTGCTCCAGGGCTTCGAAACCTCAAGAGGGCCCATAAACATCTCGTAAAGTCTGAGTGTATCCGCACCGTAATCACGCACCACGTCGCTGGGATTTACAACAAACTCGGGGAAACGCTTACCCATCTTTATTCCGTTAGATCCAAGTATCATTCCCTGGTGAACAAGCTTCTTGAAAGGCTCTTTTGTGGGAGCGAGACCCTTATCATAGAGGTATCTGTTCCATATTCTCGAATACATAAGGTGACCCACAGCATGCTCAGGACCGCCTATGTAGAGGTCTACGGGCATCCAGTGCTTGAGGAGCTCCTGATTTGCGAACTCGTCCTTATTGTTGGGATCTATATAACGGAGGAAGTACCAGCTCGATCCCGCAGATCCGGGCATGGTTGAGGTCTCTCTGAGTCCCTTAACACCGTTTTTGTCGTACTTCTTCCATTCGACCGCATTCTCAAGAGGTGCTTTTCCGTTTACGCCCTTATAATTCTCCAGCTCGGGGAGCACAAGAGGAAGCTCTGAGTCGTCAAGAACGTGTATCTCACCGTCCTCACCGTGTACAACGGGAACAGGCTCGCCCCAATAACGCTGTCTCGCGAAGATCCACTCTCTGAAATGGTAGTTGACCGTTCTCTTTGCGACTCCCATAGCCTCAAGCTTAGAGGTAATAGCCTCCTTAGCCTCCTCTACGGTAAGTCCCGAAAACTCCTCGGAATTTATAAGCTTATATCCCTTTCCGAGATATTCTCCCTTTTCAAATGCCTTTTCGCTCACGTCAACGTGACCGAGCTTTTCGTCTCCGTCGATGACCTGAAGCATATCTATATTGTGCGCGATCGCGTACTCAAAGTCACGCTGGTCGTGAGAGGGTACTGCCATAACCGCACCCGTACCGTAATTTGCGAGAACGAAATCGCCGATGAACATTCTGACCTCACGTCCGTTTACGGGGTTTATGCAGGAAACTCCCTTGAGCTCACAGCCCGACTTAGTCTTGTTGAGCTCTGTTCTGTCCATGTCGTTCTTCTTGAGGGTCTCGTCGATATACGCCTGAACCTCTGCCTTATTCTCGATCCTCGGCATAAGCTGCTTAACTATCTCACCGTCGGGAGCGAGTACCATAAAGGTAATACCGTAGATCGTCTCGATACAGGTGGTGAATATCGAAAATTCCCCGCCGCCGACTATCTGGAACTTGACCTCGACTCCTGTGGATTTGCCTATCCAGTTTTTCTGCATAAGCTTTGTGGACTCGGGCCAATCGATCTCCTCAAGTCCCTCGAGAAGCTTTTCGGCAAACTTGGGCTGATCAATTACCCATTGCTTCATATTCTTTCTGACAACGGGGTATCCGCCTCTCTCAGACTTACCGTCTATGACCTCGTCATTTGAGAGCACCGTTCCCAGCTCCTCGCACCAGTTTACGGGCATATCGATATACTGCGCGTAGCCGTCAAGATAGAGCTGCTTGAAGATCCACTGAGTCCACTTGTAGAACTCGGGGTCGCTTGTAGCGATTATCTTGCTCCAATCGTAGTCAAAGCCCAGCTCCTTGAGCTGCTTTGAGAAGGTCTTGATATTTTCCTGAGTAAAGCCGTTGGGATGATTTCCCGTATTGACCGCATACTGCTCAGCGGGAAGACCGAAGGAGTCGTATCCCATAGGGTGGAGCACGTTATACCCCTGCATTCTCTTCATTCTCGAAACGATATCGGTTGCGGTATATCCCTCGGGGTGACCTGCGTGAAGACCTACTCCGGACGGGTATGGGAACATATCGAGTACGTAATATTTAGGCTTTGAAAAATCCCACACGTCGGTTTTGAAGGTCTGATTTTTCTCCCAATATTCCTGCCACTTCTTTTCTATCTCACTGTGATTGTATTTCATTTTACAGTCCAAACCTTTCTTGGATTTATTATTCCAAATTAAAATTCTACCGTTTCCGCGTCGCCGTACAGCTTATCAAGATTATAAAACTCTCTCGATTCTCTGCTGAAGACGTGCACGATAACGTTGCTGTAGTCCACGAGTATCCAGGAATTATTATCTCTTCCCTCTACGTTATAGGGGTTCAGACCTCGCTCACCGAGCTTATATTCGACCTCGCCCGCCAGCGCCTTGACCTGTGTGCTGGAATTACCCGAGCAGAGAACGAAATACTCGGCGATCACGGTTTTTTCCTCAACGTGGATCACTTTTATGTCTTTACCCTTTTTTGAGTCAAGCGCCCGGGCTGCCGCAATAGCGACCTGACGCGCGTCGGTGCTGTCAAGGGCTTCGACCTTAATTTCTTCGCTCATTTGTCTCTCCTTAAAATTACCTATAATATTATATTTTAATCGATATCACACAATTTGTCAATAGGTTTTACCGTTTTTGAATATCGATACCGTTTTTCTCTATTTCCACGGCGTTAGGGGCAAAGATATCCGCCTCCGAGCCGTATATTTTCCTGAAGCTTTCGTATTTATCGTTTGTAAAGCGCCTCTCGGGATCAAAGACTCCCCCGCCCCCGAGATACTCCGAGATCACTCTCTCGGTGCTTTTTTGAGAAAGGACGTAAAACCACGCCCCATTTTCGGTAGGTCTCGTGTCCTCCCCGGGAAGGGTCACCATCAAAAAGCTTTGAGGATCAAGACCTTTCGTCACCCCCACAAGCTCCCATATTTCAGCAAGAGGAATATCGGTCTCAAGGTCGCCTATGACCGAAAGCACAGCCTTAACGATCATACCTCGGTCGTCTGTTTCCAAAAGCTTTTTGAAAAGCGCCGACATAAATATCTTTTGCGCGTCAAGTCTGCCAAGATCTCCCCTCACGTACCCCGAGCGGTAGCGAACGAATTTTTCTGCCTCCGCACCGTCAAGGTGCTGTCTTCCCGCGTCAAGGTGGATAGACAGTCCCTGATATGGATCGTCATAATCCATATCAAACGGCAGATCAACGTCGACACCGCCAATGGCATCAACAGCTCTTTTGAAGACCTCAAGATCAAAAAGCAGATATCCGTCTATCGCCACACCGAAATTTTTTGAAATAAACTCACAAAACCCCTCTGCTCCGAGGGTATTCAGCGCGCCGTTCAGCTTTCGGTATCCCTTTTCCGAATAGACAGCATAGGTATCTCTCGGGATCTGAAGAAGAATTGCCGAGTCGCCTACGGGATCGACAGAGCCAATCATTATCACGTCGCAAAGTCCCGAGACCTTGTCCTTTCCAAGGATCAGATAGCTTCTTCTCGTCTCAGTCTCTTGCTCCTTTATCACATCTGTGATCTTATCGCTCGGAAATGATACGACAGCCGACACCGCCAGAACGAGTGCCATAGCCAATGCGACCACTGCTATTAATTTTTTGTTTATTTTTCTTATCATCAAAGCTCTCCATATTCATTTATATGTAGAGCCGCAGGTTTCACGACCTCTTAGCAAGCCTCAGCGCCGTCTCATTTCTCGCGGCGATCGTTTGCTCACTTATTATAGTCTGCTTTTCAAGCAATCCCATAATGGTAAGATCAAAGGAACGAAGAAGAGTGCGATCAAGATGCGCCTCTCTTTCCTCCTCGGTCATTTTTTCAAGATCGACGCCGAAAAAGTATTCTCTCAGCGCAACGCAATCCTCGAAGGTTCTGGACATATCTATATAATCCGCAAGGTAAACCAGCTTTTCTCCAAGTGTCATTCCCGCTCTTCCCGTTGTATGCCAACGCACGTATCCAATGATCTCTTCCGTAGCAAACGCGGGATATTCTGAGGGGATCAAAGCCGCCGCTGTCATAGCGTGTAGGGTCTTGGGGGCATACCTGTCCTCCTCCGTAAGGGATATTCCGAGACGCTCCGCAAGAGATATCTGCTCATCATACGAAAGCTCCTTGGTCACATCGTGAAGAAGCGCCGCGGCGGAAAGCTCAAGAGTCTTCTCGGGAAGGTAGATTTCCGCAAGCCTTCTAACCATCTTTTCCACCTCGAGAGTATGCACACACCTTTTGCGCGACATTTCGCCTCTCTCAGCCTTCGCGACCATTTCCTCTCTGAGTAAGTCAAGCTTCTTTTCGCTTACCTTGTCATTCATAGAGCTTGTTCTCCTTAATGTATTTCTCAACGAGCGGATGGACCATTCCCGATATATCCTTCCCTGCCCTAACCGCATCTCTTATCTGGGTCGAGGACAGCTCGATAGGGTCGGTAACGATCCTTCTGAACATAACTCCGTATTTGTTATAATACTCGGTTATCTTGGATATTATTCTGTTTTCTATTATCTTGTCGTTCTCCCGTCTGACATATACGGGGTAACACATTTTGAGAATATCCTCGAATCTGTACCAGGTATCAAAGGTCAACACCATGTCAGTTCCGCAGAGGAAGAAAAGCTTCTTATTCTCACCCGAAAGCTCCCGAAGAGTATCGTAGGTATAGCTTCTGCCGCCTCTCTTTATCTCAATATCCGATACCACGACCCCCTCAACGTCCGAAAAGGCAAGCTCACACATACGAAGTCTCACCTCGGGTCTGTCCGAAAAATCAACCTCCTTATGAGGCGGGAGATATGTGGGGATAACGTAAAGATAGTCAAGCTTCATCTGAGTCATAAAAGCCTTTGCCGACTGAATATGACCGTTATGTACGGGAGCAAACGTGCCTCCGTATATACCCACTCTCAATTTTTCGTCAAACATATCTTCCTCCCGTCGGGCTCAGAGCTCGATCTTTTTGTTTTTTTCCGATTCGCGGTAAAGTATCAGCTTTCTGCCGATGACACCGCACACCTCCGCTCCGCACGCCTCGGCAAGAGCATCGGCAACCTCTCTCGCGGTATAACCGCAATTTTCAAGCACCGAAAGCTTAATAAGCTCTCTCGCCTCAAGGGCATCGGAAACTGTCTTTATAAGGTTCTCGCTGATACCGCCCTTTCCTACCTGCATTATCGTAGGCTCTGTCTGGGCAAGTCCGCGAAGGTATGCTCTCTGTTTTGATGTTATCATTGTAAATTTCCTTTTTAATTTATTCGATTCCCCAGGTCTTAAGAAGCTCCGCCATCTTCTTTACTGCGTCACTTCTGTGTGATACCTGATTTTTCTCATCGGGGGTAAGCTCCCCAAAAGTCTTTTTGAGAGGAGGATAGTAGAAGAGCGGGTCGTAACCAAATCCGCCTTCCCCGTGTGCCTCGGTAAGCATCTCCCCCTCGGCAGTACCTCTGACCGACAAAGCTCTTCCGTCCTTAGGGAAAACACAAGCGAGAGCGCAAACAAAGCGTCCGCTTCTATCCTCTTTTCCCTTGAGATTTTCAAGGAGAAGTTCATTGTTAGCCTTATCGTTTCCGTGTTCTCCCGCGTATCTCGCGGAATATACTCCGGGAGCGCCGTCAAGGGCGTCGACCTCAAGACCCGAGTCGTCGCCAATGCCGATATATCCCGACATTGCCGCCGCTTTAGCCTTTATAAGAGAGTTTTCCTCAAAGGTCTCGCCGTTTTCCTCGATCTCATCGAAAAATCCAACGTCGTCAAGTGAGAGTATCTCAATTCCCTTTATATATTTTCCAAGCAAAAATTCAAGCTCCTTGATCTTATGCTTGTTTCTCGAAGCAAGTACGAATTTCATTTTTCACCTCAATCAAAAAGCGCTCCGACGAACTCAGCAGAATCAAACTCCTGCATATCGTCGATCTTCTCGCCCACACCTATAAATTTGACAGGTATATCAAGCTCCTTCTTGATAGAAATAACGATACCGCCCTTAGCCGTTCCGTCCAGCTTGTTGAGCACAAGTCCCGTGATATCAGCCGAGTTTTTGAATTCCTTAGCCTGAAGAATCGCGTTCTGACCCGTGGTAGCGTCAAGGACAAGAAGATTTTCCCTCACAGCATCGGGAAGCTCTCTGTCGATAACTCTGTTGATCTTTGAAAGCTCGTTCATAAGGTTCTTCTTGTTGTGAAGTCTGCCCGCCGTGTCGATTATCAGCACGTCAGCCTTCTTTCTCTTGGCGTAGCCGATAGCATCGTAGACTACCGCCGCCGGGTCGCTTCCCTCGTTCTGCTTTACAAGCTCAGCGCCCGAGCGCTCACACCAGACCGCAAGCTGATCGATAGCCGCCGCGCGGAAGGTATCCGCCGCCGCAACCACGACGGTTTTCCCTTGCTTTATAAGTCTGTTTGATATTTTACCTATAGAGGTGGTCTTACCCGCACCGTTGACACCTATAACAAGTATAACGGTGGGATCTCCCGAAAGGTCGATTTTGCCTCCCTCGCCTATCATATTTTCAAGTATTGCCTTGAGGGCATCTATTACCTGATCCTTCTCCTTAAGTCTTCCGTCCTTGATCTGCTCTCTCAGCTCCTCGATTATGTCCTCGGTAGCGCCGACACCGACGTCCGAGCATATAAGCAGCTCCTCAAGCTCCTCAAGAAGCTCCTCGTCAACCTTGACGAAAGCCTTAAGTACCTCGTCTATCTGACCGAAGATCGCATTCTTCGTCTTTGAAAGTCCTGCCTTCAGCTTATCCAAAAATGCCATCCCAATCGTCTCCTTTCTTCTTTGAAATATCGTCAATATTAAGCTCAAGCACCTTAGAGATACCTCTCTCGGGCATTGTAACACCGTAAAGTCTGTTCGCCGCCTCCATAGTACCTCTTCTGTGGGTGATGAGTATGAACTGTGTCTCGCTTGAATATCTCTTTATATACTCCGCAAATCTTGCAACGTTAACCTCGTCAAGCGCCGCCTCGATCTCATCAAGGATACAGAAGGGCGTGGGGTTGACCTGAATTATTGCGAAGAAGAGGGCAATTCCGATAAATGATTGCTCTCCGCCCGAAAGCTGAACAAGGCTCTTGATTATCTTACCGGGAGGCGCTGCCTTTATTTCTATTCCGCTTTCAAGCACGTTTTCGGGATCTGTCAGCGAGAGCTCTGCCGAGCCTCCTCCGAAAAGCTCGGAGAATACACGGTTGAAATTCTCGTTTATCTTGTTGAAGGATTCGATAAAGGCGGTCTTCATCTCCCCCTCAAGCTTACCGATAATATCGAGAAGGTCGTCTCTTGAAGCGGTGAGGTCCTTGATCTGACCGTCCATATAGTCGTACCTCGCCTTGACGTCCTTATATTTGTTGACCGCGTCAAGGTCGACGTTACCGAGGGCGCGAAGCTTGTTTCTGCATTCGGTCTGCTTTGCGGCGGTCTCGGCTCTCATCGACGCGTCGATAAGAGGATATCCAAGGGTCAGTGCCTCGTTTCTCGTGAGCTCGTGCTCGTCCCAAAGCTTTGTGGCAAGCTTATCCTGCTCTGCCCTGAGATTAGAGAGCTTGTTCTCGAGCTTTGAGTAATCCCTGAATATAAGCTCCTTCTGAGACATTTTTTCTCTTATCTTGGTATTTACGGCGTTGAGTCTTCTCTCAAATTCAAATCCGCCCTCCTCGAGCTTCGCTCTCTCGGCGTTGAGTGCCGAAAGCTTCTTTTCGCCCTCGGAGAATTTTTCTCTGTTGACCTTCTGCGCACCGTTGTATTCAACGATCTTTGCCCTGAGCTCCTTGATACGCATATCAAGCTCCTCAAGCTGAGCGCCGAAGGAATCTATATGTGCCTTTGACATCTCGAGCATAGATCTTTCTGTCTCGATATCCTTCTGTATCTCACTGACCGAGATGTAAAGCGAAGTCATAAGCGCCTCAGCCTCAGCCTTCATATCAAGTGCCTGAGATCTCTCGATATCCTTTGCCTCACGGACAGCGCTTATCTCCTCGATACGGAGCTTATACTCTGCCTCCTTCTTTTTGAATTCGGCAAGATCCTCCTCATATCGGGTCTTCATTCTGTCGATCTCCTCAAAGTCGGCGCGAAGCTTTGCTATAAGCCCCTCATTGGCGTCGAGCTTTGCCGAAAGCTGCTCGAGCTTGGTATTCTGAGATCCCTGAAGCACACTGAGAAGCCTCTTCTTTTCCTCAGCCGAGTCTCTCTTGTCCTCACGCTCACCGATCTCGTCGGCAAGGAGTCTGACTCTCTCCTCAGCCTTCGAAAGACGATCTCTGAGCTCCTTAAGCTCCACCTCAAGTCTCTTTATCTCACCCGCTCTTCCGAGAATATTTCCGTTCTGCTTTACAGAACCTCCCGTAAATGAGCCTCCGACGTTTATCTGCTGACCGTCAAGCGTGACGGCTCGGACTCTGTATCCAAGCGCCTTTGCCATAACTGTCGCGTTATCGATATTGTCAAATACCACTGTGCGTCCGAGAAGAGAGGAAAGCACGTTTCCAAACTTTTCGTCAAAGGAGACCAGCCTGTCCGCCACATCTATGTAACCCGCAAAGCCCGAAGCGTCCTTCATTTCGGGTGTGGGTTTCTGAGGCTTCATAGAAGTAAGTGGGAAGAAGGTCGCTCTTCCCGCCTCGGCGCGGCGAAGGGCAAACATTGCCGCCTTCGCGACGCTTTCGTCCTCGACAACAATATTCTGAAGATTTGCGCCGAGAGCCGTCTCTATCGCAGTAACAAATCTGTCATCAACGCTTATCACCTTCGAGAGAGGACCGTATATCTTACCGCAAGGAATGCCTCCTCTGTCGGTTATCCTGCCCTCTGCGTACTGCTTCATAACAAAGCGCACACTGCCCGAATATCCCTCAAATTGCGCTTCCATAGCGCGGAAGGTATCTATTCTCTGAGATATTGAATCGGCTTTAAGCTTGAGAGCGGCGTTATTTTCGCCCTCCTCGTCACGGGTTCTGTAAAGCTCTCCGAGCTTTTCGGTAAGCTCTGCAATCTCCGCCTCGGTCTTTCGAAGCTCATCAGCGTATCCGTCAGCCGCCTTTTTGGCTATAGCGCACTGAGAGTTAAGATCGGACGAAATATTTTCATATCCCGCGATTTCCTCGAGAATAGAGATATTTCGGTCGCTGCCCGACTCCTTGGCATTTTCCAGGACAGACATTCTAACCTTGATATCCATTGCCTCCGCCTCAAGGGCGTGGAGATCGTCAAGCGTTCTCGCTATATCAAATTCAAGCGCCTTAGCGAGTGAGTCCTGCTCCCTCTGCTTATTGCGGGCGTTTTCATATTCGGCTTCCTTTGCGCCGAGAGTCTCCTCAAGCTCGGATATCCTCTTCGTACGCTTAAGAGAGTTTTCGTTTTCATTTTCGATCGATCTCTTAGCAGAAAGCGAGTTTCCCTCAGCCTGAGCGATAAGCTCCTCGGTGTGGAGTATGTTGGTCTCGGTGACTCTATACTCGCTGTCGAGGGCGTGATTGTCGGCGGTCTGTGTTCTAATCTCAGACAAAAGCTTTTCCGATGCCATCTTGTTATTCTGAGATGCCTCAAAAAGCTTTTCGTTCTGTGCTTCAAGACCCTTTATTGCATCCTCGGCGGTCTCAAGATCAAATGTCGCTCTCTTGAAATCCTCCTCGGTCTTCTGTATGTCACCTCTGAGCTTGTCGGTATCATAGAGCCAGAGCTGAACGTCGACCCTCTTCTTTGTTTCAAGAAGATCGATAGCCTTCTTTGCCTTCTCCGCTTCCTTCTCAAGCGGAGCGACCTGAGCCGCAACCTCGACGAAAACGTCGTTGATACGCGTCATATTCTCCTCGGTCGCCTTCAGCTTTCTCTCGGTATCGCTCTTTTTGAAACGATACTTGGCTATACCCGAAGCGTCCTCAAAGATACTCCTTCTCTCGTCGCTCTTCTTGGATACCATTTCGGCTATCTTACCCTGACCGATGATCGAATATCCGTCTCGTCCGATACCCGTATTCATAAAGAGCTCGTATATATCGCGGAGTCTTACTGCTCTGCGGTTTATAAAATATTCACTTTCACCCGCTCTGTAATAGCGTCTGGTTACCGTGACCTCGTCATAGGGGCAGTCCAGCCTTCCGAACATACCCGTATTGTCAAAGGTGACCGACACCTCGGCGTATCCCATAGGCTTACGGCTATCCGCTCCGCCAAAGATGATATCCTCCATCTTTGTTCCACGTATCGACTTTGAGGACACCTCGCCGAGAACCCAACGCATAGCATCGGAAATATTCGATTTTCCGCTTCCGTTCGGTCCGACTATGACAGTTGAGCCCCCCTCAAAGGTAAGCTTGGTCTTATCGGGAAAGGACTTAAACCCCTGCAACTCTAACGATTTAAGATACACTTGCTTTCTCCTTGCTGAAAAATTTATTAGCCGCCATCAATTTGATCCAAACAATCTAATACTATATTATAACCCATAATTTCATTTTTTTCAAGGATTTTTATCTTATTAAATCCATATTTTTTACATATTCTTATTTTATTTCGGCGATTTTGTCCCGAAACCTTTGATACCGCGCCTGAGGGAGCATATATGACAAGAGTTTTTCCTCTTTTCTCGGGTGCTTTATCAAGCTCTTCGCAGATCTTTTCATAGAAGAGCTCACCCATCGCAAGCTCCCCGACAGCGCTTTGATTTGCGCCGCCGTAGACCTCTCCGTCATCCGAAAGATTTTCCGACGCGCAAAGTCCAACTCTTATGCAGGGTACACCGAAGCGGTCGAATACCGCCAGAACTCCCTTTGTCCTTTTGACAGCCGTCTCCTCGGAAAGAGGAGTATATACACCACGCTCAGACATAGCGCAGAGGGTAGTGTTTCTGAAAACCACCGTCGGGTAAACTCTCGCGGCATCAGCTCCCATACGACATATAGCCTCGGCGGTCATCTCTTCGCTCTTGCTATCCGACTCGGGAAGTCCCACCATCATCTGTCCCACAAGCTCAAAGCCATACTCCTTCACAAGCTTACACGCCATCTCGGAGTCTTTTGCGGTATGTCCCCTTCTTGAAGCGAGAAGGACCTTGTCGTCCATACTTTGTATTCCAAGCTCAACGGCAGTCACCCCATATTTTTTTAATATGTCGAGCCTTTCTCTGTCTATATAGTCGGGTCTTGTTGAAAGTCTTATGCCGTTCACGCGTCCGCTGTCCACGTATTCTTTTGCGAGAGAAAGAAGATATATCATAAGCTCTCTGTCTATTCCCGTAAACGAGCCGCCGAAAAAGGCGATCTCTCTGTATGAGTCCTTCGGAAGTGTCGCCAACACCTCCTCTATCTCATCCCTTACCTTTTCCCTCTCAAAGCTCTGCTTTCCCGAAATAGACCGCTGATTGCAGAACACGCAGTCATTTGGACAGCCCAGATGCGGTATAAATATCGGTATATTAACGTGTTTCTTCATTTTCAAACCTCAATAACCTTTTATAGGGACCGTCGTTATCCGAAGGTCCCTACCGAATTCTATTCTTCAATCTCACCGAAGAGACGCAGTGCCTCGTTTGCGGCATTCTGTTCCGCCTCGCGCTTGGTTTTTCCCTTTCCTCTGCCTATTACGTTAGAGTTGAGTCTTGCCTCTACCTCAAAGGTCTTGCTGTGATCGGGTCCGCTCTCACCCACGGTAACGTACTCAAGGAAATCACCCTCAGCCTGCTGAATAAGCTGCTGTAGCTCGGTCTTGTAGTCGCTGTAGATACCGTTGGTTTTAAGGTTTTTGATCTCATCCTTTACAAGAGGAAGCAGAAAAGCCGACACTGTATCCTTTGCGGGAAGTCCTCTCTCCTCCGCGTCAAGATACACTGCCGCAAGGAGAGCTTCAAAGGCGTTTTCGAGAAGAGACTGACGGTGTCTGCCGTCGTTTTTCTCCTCGCCCCTTCCAAGGTAAAGATAATTTCCGAGTCCGATCCTTCTCGCGTATCCCGCGAGAGCCGAAGATTGTACAAGAGCGGCTCTGAGCTTGGTCAGCTCACCCTCGGGAATATCTCTGTATGTCGAGTAAAGATACTCACTGACAATGATAGACAGCACCGAGTCTCCAAGGAACTCAAGTCTTTCGTTGCAAGGAACTATCTGTCTTCTCGCCTTAAGCTCATTAGCGTAGGACGAATGTGTCAAGGCTTCGCGGAGAATATTCAAATTTTTAAATTCATATCCGATGGCTTTCTCAAGCCCCTGGGTCTCCATTGGATACATTTTTATCTCCTTATCTCAAACCGCACTCGCGAAGCGCGGGAATCAAGCATTCGGCTATTTTTTCCATTCCGAGATCATTTGGATGATTAAACTCGCCGTGAGTCGCCTCATCTGTACGTATATCACCGAGCATTATAAATCTGTCGCCGTATTTTTCAGCCACCGACTGTCTCTCGGCATCGATATTGCCGCGAATAAAGAAGCCCTGAAGGTGAATGACCACAGCGCCTTCCTTTGCGCTGAGCGCGGATCTGAGCCTGTCGTAGGCATCGGCGAAGCTGCAACCAAATTTCCTCTCGCCTCTTATATACGCCCCCGGGGTATTCGCGCCAAAAAACATCACAACGATATCAGCACCGTATTCTATCGATTTTCTAAGACCGCTCTGAATATCAAATGTATCGAATTCTCTTTCAAAATCCGCCACCTGAGATATAGCAAATCCTGCGTCGGGATTGGTCTTTATCAGCTCCTCGACAGAGAGATGCACGTAGTCGTGCGCCTCGTCACTTGCCGCCATACCGCATATTCTGTTCCAACCGATCTCAGGTCTGAGACCGTGCTTGGTCACCGAATTGCCGACGAAAAGTATCTTTTTTCCGCTGCCCTCGCGAACTATGTAAAAGCTTTCGGGATTCTGACTTTTTGACGAGACAATATTTTTCTGAAGGTCCTTCATTTCAGTTTTCCTCCGACACCTTCTGCGCCGCCTTTTCTTCCTTGCGAAGTCTCGAAAGCTCGGTCATATCTCCCGATATCGCCTCCGCCATTCCCGTACGGGCGCAGAATATCGCCTGACGGAGAGCGCTCTTGAAGGACTTTTCCTTTGACGAACCGTGAGCCTTGATGACGGGCTTCGCTATTCCGAGTATCGGCGCTCCGCCGTACTCGCTCGGATCAAATTTCTTTTTTATATCGGCAATGTCGCTCTTAACGAGCATCGCCGCCATCATTGTTTTGGGATTTTTATAGAAAAGATCCTTCATAGTGAGAAGCATCATTTTTCCCATTCCCTCTATGCTTTTAAGCAATACATTTCCTGTAAAGCCGTCGGTAACGAGAACGTCGCATTTGTCTCTCATCACCATATTGCCCTCGACGTTACCAACAAAGTTGATAAGCGGGCAAGCGGAAAGAAGCTTGTACGCCTCAAGCTGAAGCTCTGTTCCCTTTGTCTCCTCCGCACCGTTGTTGAGAAGTCCGACCCTTGGCTTTTCCACTCCGTGTATCGTTCTCATATAAGCCGAGCCCATAACGGCAAACTGAAGAAGATACTCTGCCGTCACGTTGATATTCGCACCCGAATCGAGAAGCAGCACGGGCGGTGACATAGGAAGCACCGCTCCAATCGCCGCCCTGCGCACTCCCGAGGCTCTTCTGACTATAAGAGACGCCCCTGTGAAAAGCGCTCCCGTGTTCCCCGCGCTTATAAAGGCATCTCCCTTTCCGTCAGCCAACATTCTGAGTCCGACGCTCATAGAAGAGTCGGTCTTTCCCTTAGTTGCTGAGAGTGGGTCATCCTCCATAGTTATGACCTCTGTGCTGTGTACAAGCTCAAATTGAGAAATATCTATTTCATTATCCGACGCGATCTTACTTACGATATCGGAATCTCCGACCATAATATATTCAACGTCGGGGTTTTCGGCGGCGGAAGCCTTAACTCCGCGTATAAGCTCAAGCGGAGCGTTATCGCCGCTCATAACGTCAACGATTATTTTCATTGCGTGACCTCGTTTTAATTTAAGATTTCCCTTTTTATTCTGTCGGTCTCCTCAAGTGCTCTCGTGGCAAGTGCCTCGTATTTTGCCCTTTTTCCACCCTTGACCCTTGCGGGCAGAGGCTCAATTATACCAAAATTGGCATTCATCGGCACAAAGGCATTACCCCCTCCGAGAGAAACGTAGCTCGCCATAGCTCCGAGCATTGTAGTTCTCGGGAATACTATCCTTTCCTCGCCCTTTGCCTGTCTCGCGGCATTAAGACCAGCCACAAAGCCCGAGCCTGCCGACTCGATATAGCCCTCAACACCCGTCATCTGTCCCGCAAAATATACATTCGGTCTTGCGAGCATAGAATAGGTATCCGAAAGCATACCCGGGGAATCAAGGTAGGTGTTTCTGTGCATTACACCGTAGCGGAGGAACTCCGCATTTTCAAGTCCGGGGATCATTGAAAAGACCCTTTTCTGCTCGGGAAAGGCAAGATGAGTCTGAAATCCCACAAGATTATACATCGTCCCCTCGGCATTCTCACGTCTTAGCTGTACCACGGCATAAGACTCAACTCCCGTTCTTGGATCGACCAGCCCAACGGGCTTGAGCGGTCCGAAGAGCAAGGTATCGTGACCTCTTTTTGCCATGACCTCAACGGGCATACAGCCCTCGAAGACCTTAAGGTCCTTCTGCTCTTCCCTGTCAAAATCCTTGAGCTCCGCCTCTCTGGCAGTGATCAGTGCCTCCCAGAAGGCATCATACTGCTCACGGGTCATAGGGCAGTTGATATAGTCTGCGTCACCCTTATCGTATCTCGAAGCGAAAAAGGCAATGTCGGTGTTTATGCTGTCAAAATCGACTATAGGCGCGGCGGCATCAAAGAAGTGCAGCCCTTTACAGCCAAGCTTCTCCCTGATATATTTTGCCATTGCGTCCGAGGTAAGAGGTCCTGTGGCGATGACCGATATTCTGTCCTCATCCACAGACTCAGCCTCACATTCGATAACCTCGATAAGCTCCGAGCCTCTTATTCTCTCTGTTATATACTCCGAAAAAAGATTTCTGTCCACCGCGAGAGCCGAGCCGGCGGGAACTCGCGTCGCGTCAGCCGCGCTCATTATCAGCGAGCCGTATCTTCTCAGCTCCTCCTTGAGAAGCCCGACCGCGTTCGACGTGCTGTCCGATCGCAAAGAGTTTGAGCAAACAAGCTCGGCAAATCCCTCACTTCGGTGAGCGGGAGTGAGCTTTTTCGGCTTCATCTCAAAAAGCCTTACTCTTACTCCTTCCTTTGCCGCCTGCCAAGCCGCCTCACATCCTGCAAGACCTGCTCCGTATATATCTATCGTTCGATCCATTGTTTCCCCCGATCTTATTCGGTCTTGTTGTCCTCTGCGGACTTCTTGAAGCCGCATTCCTTATTGTGGCAGACTATGAGCGACTGTCCCTTCTTGCGGAAGAGTATTTCTCCGCACTGAGGACATTTCTCGTTCACGGGAAGATCCCAGGAAGAGAAATCACATTCGGGATATCTCTCACAGCTATAGAATACAGTTCTGTTTCTGCCGTTTTTCATAACTATCTTCGAGCCGCACTTAGGGCAAGGAACTCCCGTATCTCTCGTCTTCTGCTTTGTAAAGTTACAGGTAGGATATTTTACACAAGCGAAGAAAGGACCGTATTTTCCGATCCTCTGAACCACATCAGAGCCGCACTTTTCGCATTTAAAGTCGGCGAAAACAGTCTTTTTCTGCTCCTCATCTTCCTCAGTCTTTTCGACCTCGGGAGCTTCGAGTTTCTTTGTGTTTTTGCACTGAGGGTAATTGGGACAAGCGGCGAATTTTCCGAATCTGCCGTTCTTGACTACCATTCTGCTTCCGCATTTTTCGCAGATAAAGTCGGTCTCCTCAGCGGGGATCTCGATCTCAGCGTCCTTCATCTTCTCCTCAGCCGCGTTCAGCTCCTTCTCAAACTTCGTCCAGAAGCCCGAAAGGACCTTTTCCATCGTATTGTTTCCGTCCTCGATCTTGTCGAGATCGGTCTCCATCTTAGCGGTAAACTTATAGTTTACTATATCGGGGAAGCTCTCCTTCATAAGCTTGTTAGTAAGCTCTCCTATGGGTGTCGGAACAAGAGCCTTGCCCTCACGCTTAACGTAGTTTCTCGTGATAATTGTTGTGATTATAGTAGTATAAGTGCTGGGGCGTCCAATTCCCTGATCCTCAAGGAATTTTATGAGAGACGCGTCGTTATATCTTGGAGGCGGATCGGAAAAATGCTTTGCGGGAAGCACAGCGGTCTGCTTTACCTTATTTCCCTCGCGAAGGGCGGGAAGTCTTATGTCCTTATGTTCACAGACCTCATCCTCTGAGCGAGCCTTTGAATCGTCCTCGCTCTCCTCGTAAAGCGCCATATAACCCTGAAATTCAACGGTGTATCCGCTTGTGCGGAATATATATCCCGCCGCGTCAAAATCAGCCGTAACCGTCGCAAGGACAGCCGACTCCATCTGACTTGCCACAAATCTGTCCCAGATAAGCTTGTAAAGCTTAAACTGATCGTTCGTAAGGTACTTCTTTATCTTAAGAGGCTCAAGCTCTATTCTCGCGGGGCGGATCGCCTCGTGAGCATCCTGAGCGCCTGCCTTGGACTTATATACTCTGGGTGTCGCGGGACAGTATTTTTCACCGAATCTTTCGGCAATAAACTCCTTTGCCGCGCTCTGCGCGTCTGCGGAAACACGGAGCGAGTCGGTACGCATATAGGTAATAAGACCCTGTACGCCGCCGTTCTCCGAGCCGAGATTGATTCCCTCGTAGAGTTCCTGAGCTATCTTCATTATCTTCTGGGATTGGAAGCCAAGCTTTCTTGAAGCCTCCTGCTGCATAGTGGAGGTAGTAAAGGGCGGTGCGGGTGACTTGCGTCTCTTGGCACGCTTTACAGAGCTGACAGAGAGATCGCAGCCCTCTATAGCTTTCATTACCTTGTTTGCGTCAGCCTCACTTGAGAGCTTTATTCTTCCGCTCCTATCTCCGAAGAAGCGAACGTCAAAGCACTTGCCGTCATCAGCCTCAAGAGTTATATCGATAGTCCAATACTCCACGGGAACAAATGCACGTATCTCCTCTTCCCTTTCGACAATTATCCTTGTTGCCACCGACTGAACACGACCTGCGGAAAGACCGCTTCTTACGTTCTTCCAAAGGAATGGGGATATCTTATATCCAACTATCCTGTCGAGTATTCTTCTTGCCTGCTGAGCGTTAACAAGATCCATATCGATCTGTCTCGGCTCTTTTATTGCCGCCTTGACAGCCGACTTGGTTATCTCGTTGAAGGTAATACGCATTGTCTTTTCAAGCGGTATTCCGAGAGTTGCCGCAAGATGCCAGGAAATAGCCTCTCCCTCGCGGTCAGGGTCGGTTGCGAGGAATATCTTGTTTGCGTTCTTCGCTTCCTTTCTTATCTCCTTGATAAGATCGCCCTTTCCTCTGATATTAATGTAATGAGCGTCGAAATTGTTCTCGATATCAACACCGAGTGTACTTTTCGGGAGATCTCTCACGTGTCCCTTTGACGCGATCACCTTATAGTTTGAGCCAAGATAGCCCTTTATCGTTGAAGCCTTTGAGGGAGACTCCACTATAACAAGATTTGACATTTGTTTTTTCCTTTCTATATAAACAAGGGCAACGCCCTATGTAATGATCTATTTTCTTATGTATTTTCCACCGGGCAACGATGAAACGAGTCCGTTTATCTCAAGCATCGTGAGTGAGGTGATAGCCTCAGCGATCCCCACGCCCTCGGTGATGAACTCATCGGGGGATGCCGCCTTATCAATGGGCATAAGCTCAAAAACCCTTCTTGTGAGAGGATCGAGCAGCTCAAGAGCCTTGTCCGAGCTGTCCTTTGCCATTTCCTCCTCGGACTTTGCGGGAAGCTCTTCCTTCTCCTCAGGCTTTTCTTCGTGCTTGGGCTCAGCTGCAAAAGCCGATCTCCGCGCCTCTGCGTTCGTTTTCTCCGCGTTTTGGGTAGACTGAGACTGAAAGATCTCAAGCTCGACTCCATATTTCTTCAGTATTTCCGCGGTCAAACGGTTCTGAGAGTATTTAGCGATCTTTAAATCTCTGTAGTTTATGGTATCGTGATAGAGAAAATCAAAATGAACAATTATGTCATCTGACGAAAGAGCCACGTTAGCTCCATTCTTTATGAGCTCGTTAGGTCCGTCTGAATTACTTTCATTTATCTTACCGGGAAGCGCGAAAAGGTCTCTTCCCTGAGTTACGGCGCACTTTGCCGTTATCATCGCTCCGCTCGATCTGTTGCCCTCGACCACAAGAACCCCCTGAGAAAGACCGCTGATGATCCTGTTTCTCTTCGGGAAGTTACTTCCGTAGGGCGGAGTTGCGGGAGGATATTCTGTGATCACAGTGCCTCTGTTCCGTATAAAGCAGTGAAGTCTCGCGTGCTGCTTTGGGTATATCATATCTATACCGCAGCCAAGAACAGCTACCGTATCTCCAAGCGCCTCAAGCGCTCCGCACGCCGCAACAGCATCGATTCCGAGTGCCATTCCGCTCACGACACAAACGTTTGCCGCCGCAAGCTCATAAGATATTTTATACGCGCTTTGAGCGCCGTATGCGCTTATATCTCTTGTTCCAACAACAGCCACGCAAAGTCGCTTATCAAAATCGGGGATCTCGCCGAGGCAATAAAGGACCGCTGGCGGGTCCTCAAGTGTTTTAAGTCTTGAAGGATAGCGCTTGTCTCCATAGCTTATTATGCTTACGTCCTTCTGTCTGCAATATTTTATCACAGAATAAGCGCTCTCAAGAGATTTCTTCGACAGTGCCGCCTTAAGCCGCTCTCCGATAAAATCTATTGCATCTATCTCCTCGGGCTCAAGTCTGTATATCTCAAAGGGATTTTCAAATCTGGCGATGAGCTTTGCGAATTCCTTTGAGGCTGCTCCGCATTTATCTGCAAGCCATATCCAATACAATGTATTATCGTCGTACATTTTTAATCTCCCTTTAAAAAATTGTTTCTATATTCTTCTGGTTTCCCACATAAGAATAACGGCAGCCATAGCCGCGTTAAGCGATTCGCAATCCTCGCGCATAGGAATTATCACACTTCCGCTCGCGACCTCCAAAAGCCGCTTTGACAGTCCGTGCCCCTCGTTTCCTATGACGAAGCAGTCACCCGTTCTGTATTCAAATTCCCCAAGTGTCATAGCCGTGGGATCAAGCGCCGCGGCGAATACACGCCTTCCGCTCTCGCGAAGCTTCAAAACGTAGTCGCCAAGCAGCTCTGACTCAACTCGGTCGATATTCAGCTTGAAAATTCCGCCCATAGCCGCCCGTATCGTTTTCGGATTGTAAAGATCGGCGCAATCAGAGCTCATAATTATTCTCTCGACCCCGAGCGCCGCCGCGCATCTTATTATAGTTCCGAGATTTCCGGGGTCTCTTATCGACTCAAGGATGATGACAGACTCAGAAAGCGCGGGTATTCTACTATTTTCTATTTTAACTATTTTAGAAAATTTGTCAATATGTTTCGCGACAGTTATTATTCCTTCGGGGGATTTTTCCTCGCTTATCTTTTCAAAGACCGAGTCGGATACAGTCACGATCCTTTTCTCATAACTTGAAAGAAGGTCGCCTATCCTTTCCTCAAGAGAAGTGATACTTCCCTCCTTGATAAAGACAGATTCAATTTCAACACCCGAGGTCACCGCCTCGAGAAAAAGCTTCACTCCGTCAAATCTGAAAAGCCCCCTCGTTTCTCTCTCCTTTTTCTCCGAAAGAGCGCAAACTGCCTTTACCGACGGATTTTGCCTTGACGTTATAACCAAATCTCTCCTTACCATATTTCCTCCAAATATTTTCGCTCCAAAAAGAGGGCTGTCGCTTTGGTGCAGATCACTGCGCCTTGCAACGGCCCTCCTGCAGCTCTGATTAAAGAGCAGCCTTTGACTTCTCTGCGAGCGCTGCAAATGCTTCCTTATCGGAAACTGCAAGCTCTGCAAGCATCTTGCGGTTGAGATCGATTCCTGCAAGCTTAAGTCCATGCATAAATGTGGAATAGTTCATTCCGTTAACCTTAGCCTGTGCGGAAATACGTGTGATCCAAAGCTTACGGAAGTCTCTCTTCTTTGCCTTTCTTCCTGCGAAAGCATAGTTTCCGCTCTTGAGAACGGCCTGCTTAGCCATCTTGAAATGCTTGGATTTTGCGCCCCAGTAACCCTTGGCAGCCTTAAGAACTTTCTTTCTTCTCTTGCGCGTCATCATTGCGCCTTTAATTCTTGCCATTTTCTATTTCCTCCTGTGTCGTTCCGAATTATTTCTGGATAAGTGCTCTGATATTTGCTGTCATTGCGTCGCTGAGAATAGCACCCGAGCGGAGGTGTCTCTTTCTCTTTGCGGTCTTAAGACCTGTGTTATGTCTGTGATGGCAGTGTCCCATCTTTACTTTTCCGGAACCGGTAACAGAAAATCTCTTTGCCGATGCCTTATGTGTCTTGACTTTTCCCATTTTTATAATCTCCTTTTCGATAATCATTGGGCGGCAAGCGCCGATATATCATAAAAATACACGGTTTCCCGTTCTTTGTTTATGAACGAATTAATTTGATTTGAATTTGAGCGGTGTGATGACCATGCTCATAAATCTTCCGTCGAGCACAGGTGCTTTGTCGACGTTTCCGAGATCGTTGCAGGATTCCTCGAATTTTTTCATGATCTCCTGTCCGATAGATACGTGACTCATCTCACGTCCCTTAAATCTCATAACAACACGTACCTTGTTACCATCGGTGAGGAATTTTCTCGCGTGTCTGAGCTTGGTCTCAAAATCGTGAGTATCGATCCTGCAGGAAAGCTGGATCTCCTTGAGCTCTATTGTCTGTTGCTTCTTCTTCGCTTCCTTTTCCTTCTTGTCTCTTTCGAAGCGATATTTGCCGTAATCCATAATACGGCAGACGGGCGGAACTGCCTGCGGTGCCATAAGAACGAGATCGAGTCCCTCGTCGTAAGCCGCATTCAAAGCAGCATCAAGGGACATAACTCCAAGTGTTTCTCCGTCCGAACCGACGACTCTCACTTCCTTCGCCTTGATGTCTTCATTGATAGTCAATTCTTTTGCGCTAATCTTAAATACACCCCCATTGTGTAGCGTTTGAATTATGACACAAAAAAAGCGGGAAGAAAATTCCCCGCACAAACAAAACCCCTGCCACCTTCGGCAAGTTTTTGAATATCGACCCTACGTGCCTTTGCCGCGAGGTGAGAACGGAGAATGTTCTGCTTCTTTGTCCTCCGTATTATACCATACCCTTTCACCTTTGTCAATAGCTTTTTTAAATTTTTTTTCCAACTCAAAAAAATATCTTTTTCTCCGCCTGATTTTTTTGCCCCTCCGCGCGCCTTCTGCGACATCACTACGACATTAATGTGAATAAGTGCCAAAGAAAAATTATTTTTGTTGGTTTTTTTCTATTCTGTATCTTTTTTAACGAATTTTTCGACAAAAAATCGTGTAAAATGGATATTTACAAAAAGGACTTTTCAAGGTATAATATAAAAGCTGTCGGCGGCACCAACCTCACAGCGTCACGCACAACGGTCATCGATTTCTGCGGAGTATCAATCTTATGATATCAACGCGCGGATACGGTATCCTGTTGTGCTTTTTTATTCTTCACTGCCGAAATTGTTAAAAAATTTTTGAACCCCTTTACATCGGTAATAATTTGTGATAGAATAATGAGGATAATATAAGATCCAAGAGGAGGTTTATTATGGCTAATTGGGATAATATCAAAGCAAACGTAAGCAAAGCGGCTAACAAGACCGCTAAAAAGGCAAGTGAGCTTGCCGACATTGCTTCGCTCCATTTTAAAGAAAAAACTATCAAGGCAAAGATCAATACAAAGTTTGAAAAGCTCGGAAAGCTCACCTATATGCAGCTGAAGAGCAACATTTCTCAGGCTGACGCTATCGCTGTCACGATCAATGAGATCGACGAGCTTCGCCGCGACCTTAAGGAGGTCAAAGCAAAGATCGAGGAGTCAAAGCGCGAAAGAAAGAGCGACGACATCGAGATCGACGACGAGCCTATAGCTGACAGCTCCTGCGAGGAAAAGCCTGAAGAAAATCTTTAATATTCACAAAAGCGCCTGCGGCGTGATATTCTTTAGGGTATCACGCCATATTTTTAAATGGGATAGGAACTATGAAACAATATATAAAACGACGTCCGCGGATCTCGGCTTACGAGGCAAGTAAGCACCACAAGAAGGGTGCGGGAACACTTATCTCCCTTTATGCCTTCTTTCTCAGTGCCGCTTTTCTGATAGCAACACCGATCGCTATGAAGCTAACGGGAGAAACAGAATTATTCGGAGAAAATCTTTTCAGAATTCTCACCTCGCCCTCCAAGCTTGTGACCGATTATTTCAAGCTTGGCGGACTTGGCAGCACATTCTTTAATGCTGCCATATGCGGACTTGCCTGTAACCTTATAATACTGATAAGCCGTACAAAGGCAAACGCAACCACCTTTGCGGGATATATGCTTGTGGTCGCTCACTGCTTCTACGGTCTGAATTTTTTCAATATGTGGCCTCCCTTTTTCGGTGTACTGATATACTGCAAGGTGATGAGAAAGCCATTCCGCGAAAACCTTCACATCGCGCTATTTTCAACGGCACTCGCCCCCTTTATAAGTGATTTCGCATTCAGATACACTCTTGGTGACGAGTTTGTCCTCGGAGAGCCGAAGATAACCGCTCTCGGGGTGATATTCGCCCTCCTTTTCGGTCTTGCGGCGGGCTTTGTAGTCCCCGCGCTGCTCCCCGGAACGACGGCTATGCACCGAGGCTTCAATATGTACAAGGCAGGACTTGCTCTCGGAATACTCGGAATATTCATCTATTCGTTTTTATATTACACGCTGGGAATAAAATCTCCCGAGCATCTGAATATCCACAACCCCGCCTACGATGCCCTTCCCTACGCATACCGCGGCTTTATGAACGTATTCTTCATAATACTGTTCACACTGACGATATTTATGGGCTTCGCCTTCAATAATTTCAGCTTCAAGGGATACAGACAGCTGCTGAGAAGCACTGGCTACGGCACGGATTTCCTTGACAAATTCGGAATGCCCGTCTGTCTCATCAACGTGGGAATATACGGTCTTTGCATCGTAGCATACCTCAACCTCATCTTTATCCTGCCCGAAATCTTCCCCTTTCTTCCCGAGGGAGTCGGATTTACGGGGGCGACGGTGGGAGTCACCTTCGCGGCACTTACCTTTGCCGCCGACGGACAGCACCCAAGGACCGTTGCGCCGATAGCTATCGGCTACGCGCTCCTTCTCGCGCTTGTCTGTGTCATCTGCGGAATTTCGGGAATGGATATTCCCTGGACTCTGTCCACTCAGGCTTATATCAACGGACTTGCATTCTCGACGGGTCTTTGCACCTTCTCGGGAAAGTACGGTTGGAAGATCGGCGTGCTTGCGGGCTTTATCAGCGCGATAATCTGCACGTCAACTGCCGATATGCACGGAGGATTTGTCCTCTATAACGGAGGCTTCAACGCGGGACTCTCCGCCCTTGTTCTTCTCCCTATTCTGGATTTCTACAAGGTAAAGCCGAAATACGACGACGACATTTAAATTCAAGTATATCAAAAATCGCTCTTACCGTCGATACCTGACAGTAAGAGCGAAATTTTTTATCAGTTCTTAAGCGAATGTATTGGCGCGGGAATCCTTCCGCCCCTCGCGATAAAGTCCGCGCAGGAATATTCACTGAGCTTCATTATGGGAGCATATCCGAGGAGTCCGCCGAAGACTACGCTGTCACCCGCTTTTTTTCCGTAAGCGGGGATAAGGCGCACAGCCGTGGTCTTTGTGTTTGCAACGCCGATAGATATCTCATCGGCGATTATTCCGCAGATGACCTCCTCAGAGGTATCGCCGGGAACAGCGATCATATCGAGACCTACAGAGCATACCGCAGTCATAGCCTCAAGCTTCTCAAGCGAGAGCGCTCCGCACTCGACAGCGTCTATCATACCCGCGTCCTCGGATACGGGAATAAACGCTCCCGAAAGTCCGCCAACGTGCGAGGACGCCATAACTCCGCCCTTCTTAACGGCATCGTTAAGGAGAGCACGTGCCGCAGTAGTTCCGTGTCCGCCGCACTTTTCAAGACCCATAGCCTCGAGAATGTGAGCAACAGAGTCACCCACCGCAGGTGTGGGCGCAAGAGACAGGTCAACGATTCCAAAGGGTACGCCAA
>SVSX01000019.1 GCA_015064085.1 Oscillospiraceae bacterium
AACGCCGAGGGGAGAGTGTTTCGCCGTTGCGACGGCGAGGAGGGTTACGCACCCTCCACTGCGCCGCCTTTTAAAAAAGGCGGGCGAAAACTTTCTTGCCTCGGTATGCTGTAATTGTTTGAAAGTTTTTGAGGGAGTTTGAGGGAACTTTTTATAAAAAGTTCCCTCAAGTCGCATCCCCGCATCCTTCGCGTCCTTCGCGTTCTTTTAGCCAAGGCGGCGTTCTTTTATATTATAAAATTGCTCTTCGGTAATACCCTGAAGGGCGGGAACGGCGTTTGTTTTATCACAGCCGCTCATAGCTCCCGTGTGGTCTGTACCGCCCGACACGTAGAGATTATAGGTCTTTGCGGCGATCTGCGCCTGCTCGGGATAATCCTCATAAAGATGAGGGTGATCTATCTCTATACCGTTAAGACCCATATCCACCAGCTTCGGAACAAGGTGCATCTGCTTATTTGGATGAGCAAGTACGGCAATGCCCCCCGCTCCGCGGATAGTCTTTATTATCTCCTCTGCCGTGGGCTTTGCGAGGGAAAGCGCCTTAGCCTCGGGAGAACGGGCAAATATACGGTATTCCTCGTCGCCTCCTATCTTCGGTAAAAGCTTCTTTCTTCTTAGCAGACGAATGACCTGATCCTCGCAGATCCAATCACCCTCAAAGCTGTTGTCGAGAACGTCGTTCCAGCTCAGACCGTCGATGATACCTCTCTCACGGGCAAGCTCAAAACGCCTTCTCGTGCCTTCTGCCTTATCGTCACAGAGTCTTTTTATGAAGGCTCTTATTTTATTGTCGTCTCTGTCAAAATCAAGGGCAACTATGTGAAGACTTACTCCAAAGGCAGGTCCGTCAAATTCGACTCCCGATATAGCCTCGACGTACTCAAGCCGCGCTGCCTTGAAAAAATCTGTCACTCCTCCGTCGGTGCAGTGGTCGGTGAGGGCAAGAGCTCGGTAGCCAAGGGATTTTCCAATAAGTATAAGCTGCTGCGGAGTCATCTGTCCGTCGGAAAATGTTGAATGTAAATGAAGATTTGCGTATTTCATCTTAAAATTCCTCTCAGCCAAGCCGCCTTTCTTTTATTATCATAAATTCCTCTTCGGTGATGCCCTGAAGAGCAGAGGTTGCGTAAACGCCGTCACAGCCACTCATAGCGCCCGTGTGATCAGTTCCTCCCGAACGGTAAAGCTTGTACGTATCCGCCGCCTCACAGGCAAGTCTGGTGTACTCCTCAATAAGCTCGGGGTGTGACACCTCGATACCGTTTATTCCAAGCTCGATAAGCTGGGGCAGGTATTTTATCTGCTTATAGGGGTGAGCGAGGGTAGCGATACCGCCCGCCTCTCTTATTGTTTTGATTATCTCGGCGGTCGACGGCTTTTTGGGCGAGAAGGCAGCCACCTCGGGGGCTTTAAAAAGCTTTTGGCGCAGATCGCTTGTGTTTCCAACCTGAGGGATCACTCTCTTATATCTCATAGCCCCGACTATATGGTCAAAGCAGACCCAAGAGCCCTCGTCAACAAAATCGATAACGTCGTCCCAGGTGATGCCCTCAACGTAGCCGAGAGACACACCTCGCTCGAAGCATTTTCGTGAGCATTCCGTCCTTGCCTCGACCTGATCCTTTATCATTTTCTTTATTTTGCTGTTTTCGGTGTCAAAATCAAGAGCCGTTATGTGAAATGACACACCGAGATCCTTTGCGTCAAATTCAACTCCCGATATAGTTTCTATAGACTCTCTCCTTGCCATTTCCGAGAACTCGGGAATTCCCGCGTCGGTCCAGTGGTCGGTGAGGGCGAGAGCGCGGTAGCCGAGAGACTTACCTATCAGCACAAGCTGATATGGGGTAAGCTGACTGTCGGAATAGACCGAATGAAGGTGTAGATTTGCGTATTTCATAAGCTTTCCTCCAAAAAAAATGTCGTTAACATTTTACCACTTCAAAAATTAAAAGTCAATATACAACCCTTAATTTTCCCCTTTGAGAATTCCCGAGAGACAGCCAAAATATAATTATTATAGACTAAACGGGAGGGAGAAATGAAAATTACTGTATTCATCGCTTTTTTTCTTATTCTTGCTATCTGTCTCTACGGCTGCGCCCGCGCCGAGATCAGCGCCGAGGAGGTCCTTTATTCGGTCTGCTCCGAGCTTGAGCTTCCCTCGGGAGAGACCTATCTTTCCTTTGCCGATGAGGGAAGCAGGGGATATTTCTCGGCGGAAAAAATGAGGGATATATACGGAAAGGAGGCAGAGAAGGTCTTCTCTCTCACCTCGGAGTACGCAGTATTTTTCTCATCATTCGCCTATCCTTACGAGGTGGCAGTTCTGAAATGCCGCTCGAGATCGGACACACGCGCCGCAGCGGCGCTTTTGTGCAGCCGTGCCGACGAGGTCTCTATTGCCCTCAGAGATACAGAATTTTCCGCGGCAGCCGACAAGGGGATCACCTTGATAAACGGAAGATTTGTGATATTTATAAGATCCGACGACCCTGAGGGAGCGAAGAAAATAATTTCCGATATTCTGCCTTAATCTAAATATCTGTAAAGGTAAAGGAGCTCAGTACCGTTCTTGCAAGAGCCCATACAAACAAATCCCGCCTTTTCATAAAGTGCCTGAGCGCGGATGTTTGCGTTGTGAGTTGTGAGGATCATTCCGCCTTTACCTTCTTTTTTTGCCTGACTCTGAGCGAAGGTAATGAGCTTCATACCAAATCCCTTTCCTCTCAGCTCGTCGCGAATGGCGATCCCGAGGGAGGGAACTGAGGTGTTGTAATCGAGGAAAAATACGTAGCCATTCATTTTTCCCTCGGATATCCAAAGCCAATAACGCCTTGTTTTGTCACCCTTTTCGCAGAATTTCAGCACTCCGCGGCGGTTGAAATCCCGTCGGTTGAAGAGCGCGCGTGACTCTCCTCCCATAGAGTCGAAAAAATCTTCTATGAGAGTCTCGTCACCCTTCTCGGCTTCCTTCAGAATTATTCCTTCTTCGATCTTGAACTCCACTTTTTTACCCCTTAAAATTTAAATTTTTCGTTAATTTTTTCCCGAATAACATTATACAACATAAAAAAATTTTTGTCAATCAGAAAGAGGGTCATAAAGCAGGTTTTTTAGTTAAAAAATTTCAAAAAAAACACAATTATTTTCATTATCTTCTTGAAAAATACCGCGACATATGATATAATATTATTATATATTATTTGAAAGAATTTTTTTCGCAAATTACTTTAAAGGAGGATGCGGTATGGCTCAGTCAGAAGGCTATATGAAGGAAATAGTCGGCATCTGGGAGATGGTCAAGGAATCGCTCAACACCGATTATAATATGCCGCAGTCGGTAATCGATCTCTGGCTCAGCGAGCTGAAGCTCACAGATTTTGACGACGATACAGTTTACTTCACCACCGACTCGGAGCTGAAGCTTGACGTTGTCAGAAAAAGATACGCCGATAAGCTTGAGGATGCCTTTTCAAAATTTCTCGGCTTTGACGTCAATGTAAAAGTCGATTTCGTCGGCGAGAAGACCGAGATAATAAACAAGCTCCGTCAGCAGATCCTCGGGGAAGAGGAAAATACCCCAAAGGAGGAGGAAGCTCCAAAATTTTCAAACCCTCAGAATTATACCTTTGAATATACCTTTGATAATTTCATCGTGGGAAATACCAATAAATTTGCTCACGCCGCCTGCATAGCGGTAGCGCAAAGACCCGCGAGGGATTATAACCCGCTCTTTATTTACGGTCCGAGCGGACTCGGAAAGACCCACCTTATGAGCGCCGTGGTCAACGAGATCAAAAAGAAAAAGCACGACCTTTCGGTGGTCTATATAAAGGGAGACGATTTCACAAACGAGCTTATCGAGAGCCTCTCAAAGCAGGAGATGAATAAATTTCGGGATAAGTACAGAAAATGTGACATTCTCCTTATCGACGATATTCAGTTTATAGCGGGAAAGGTCTCGACACAGGAGGAGTTCTTCCACACCTTCAATTCCCTTTATGAGGAGCATAAGCAGATAATCCTTTCCTCGGACCGTCCGCCGAAGGATATTCAGACTCTTGAGGAAAGACTGAAAACAAGATTTGAATGGGGACTTATAGCCGACATTCAGCCACCCGATCTTGAGCTGAGGATAGCAATCATTAAAAAGAAGGCTGAACAGATAAAGGTCGATCTTCCCGAGGAGGTGCTCAATTACCTTGCGGAAAATCTGAGATCGAATATCAGGCAGATAGAGGGAGCTGTGAAAAAGCTCAGCGCCCAAAGCTTTCTTAACGGAACAGCGATCACAGTTGAAACGGCGGAAAATTGCCTCCACGAGCTTCTCGGAGGAGCAGAGCCCGTGAACGTTACAGTTGAGAAGATATTTACCTCGGTGTATAAAAAATACGGAATTCCGAAGGACGAGCTTACCGGAAAGAAGAGAAGCAAGGAGATCGCAAACGCGAGACACGTTACTATATACCTCATAAGAAAGATCACAGAGATGTCCTTCCCGAATATAGGAAAGATATTTGAAAAGGATCACACAACGATACTCGCAAGCTATGAGAAGATAGAAAAAAGGCTTTTCTCCGACCCGATGTTCCAGGTCGAGATAATGGAAATCGAAAAGGAGATATCATCTCAGTGAGGGTTTCCACAAGCTTAAATGAGTTTTCCACAAGTTTTTTCACAACCTGTGGATTTCTGTGGAAAACCAAGTAAAAAAAAATATATTTTCTTTGATTTTTTGTGTCGCGTCAAGGCTTTAAGCCCTGAGGATAAATTATAAACAAGCTGTTGAAAGAGAGATTTTAAAAATATATTTTCATTAAAATTCAAAGACTTTTCAACAGAGTCGATACTGTGGAAAATCCTGTGGAATTTCTTGATATTTCGTTTTTCTCATTTTTTCTGAGGATAAACGGAAAAAAAATCTGAGAAGCGCTCTTTTCCACAGAAATATTCACATATTTACGTCAGCTTTATAACACCTTTCAAAGAAATTTAAGAACTTGAAAATCGAGTGTTTATAAGCTCTTCGGGACTTTACCACAGTTTCCACAGACACTAATATTACTACTACTTTATTTTATTTATTTTATTTATTTATTTTTTATCGTACGGAGGAAGTTAAAATGAAAATCATATTCAACAAAAACATAGTCAGCGCCGCTGTCGCTCCCCTTATGTGCGCCGTTTCGGGTAAGTCGGTGCTCTCTACAATAGAAGGAATACTCATAGAGGCAAAGATGCCCGACACCGTCGTTCTCACCACTTACGATCTTGAAAAGGGAGTAAGAACAACCATCGAGGCAAAGGTCATAGAAGAAGGCTGCTTCATTCTCAACGCTCAGAAGTTCAACCAGACAATAAGAGTAATGGGCGGTGAGGAGATCACCCTCACGGTCGACGATAATATGTCGGCTTGCATCAGCTGCGGAAAGTCCTCTCATAAGATGAGCGCGCTTGCGGGAAGAGATTTCCCCACTATCCCCGACCTTGAAAGCGACAGAAGCTTTATTGTTTCTCAGGCAGTGCTCAAAAAGATGATCTCTCAGGTCTCCTTCGCTATGGCAGTGAACGATCAGAGAATGGTTCTTAACGGTTGCTTTATGAAGATAAGCGATAACGACGTTATGGCTGTTACCTGCGACGGATTCAAGAGCGCTAAATGTAAAAAGGATACCGAGCTTGTAAATAAGAACACAAACGGAAACGCTCATCTTGATTACTCATTTATAGTTCCCGTTAAGACGGTGAACGAGCTCTCAAAGCTTCTTGACGACGATGAGGAGGCTCTGACTCAGGTCTACGTAACGAGAAAGAATATAGTGCTTCTTATCGGCGACCTCATATTCTTCTCAAGACTTATAGACGGCGCTTATATCGATTATGAAAGAATAATGGTAAGAAATCATAAGGTGTTCGTTGAGGTAGAAAAGCAGACGATACTTTCCGCCCTCGAAAGAGCGGCACTCGTTACCGAGGAGAGGATCGCGGGAAGCGTACGCTCACACGTTAAGATAGAGGTAAACGGCGGAATTCTCAAGGTGTCCGCAACCTCGGCAACGGGAAGCACATACGAGGAGATCGCGGTTGACCACGAGGGAGACAGCATAATTATTGCATTCAACAATAAGTTCCTTATAGACAGCATAAGAGCCTGTGACGCCGAGAGAATAAAGATCTCGATGTCAACAGCTCTCACGAGCATCAATATAGAGCCCGCTGACAGCGAGGAAAAGAACGAGATATTTATGATCCTTCCCGTAAGAATGAAGGACTGATCTCACTTTTATGTACTGTAAAAAGATCAAGGCGAGAAATTTTCGGAATATAGAGGAGGCTGAGGTATCCTTTTCAGAGGGGGTAAACGTCCTTGTGGGCGAGAACGCTCAGGGAAAAACAAACCTTCTTGAGGCGATCTTCTACCTTTCGGTGGGAAAGAGCTTCCGCGCCGCTCACTCCTCGGAGATAATAAGATTTGGCGAGGAAATGTCCGAAATATCTGTCGACTACCGAGATACGGACAGAGATAAAAATATCCGTATGCAGATATTCAAGGATAAGAGAAGGGTAGTTGAGATAAACCGACTGAGGGTCGACAAGATGTCCGAGATAATAGGCTCGTTCAGGGCAGTACTTTTCTGCCCCGAGCACCTTTCTCTCATAAAGGACGGTCCTTCGGTGAGAAGAAATTATCTTGATATTGCCATAAGCCGACTTTATCCTATGTATATCAAGTCGCTTCAAAGATATAACTATATCCTCAAGCAGAGAAATCTTCTCATAAAAAACGCTTATAATGACAGGCAGTCCTTTGACGCGACGGTAGATCTCTGGTCAGAGCAGCTTGCGTATGAGGCGGCAGTGATATCAAAATACAGAGCCGAGTTCATAAAGAGAGTTGACGCCTCTGTCGGAAAGATATTTTTCGATATGACGGGTGAGAGGGAGAAAACGGCAATATCCTACCTTCCCTCGGTACGCCTTGATGAGAATGAGATAAAGGACACCGTGTCTTCTGCTGAAAAATATAAAGAGGCGCTCTCCTCATCTCACGAAAGAGAGATAGCTATGGGTGCTACTCTTTACGGAATACACAAGGACGATATAGACATAAGACTTAACGGAAAGCAGGCAAGGATATTCGCCTCTCAGGGACAGCAGAGATCTCTTGCGCTGGCTCTTAAGATCGCCGAGGGAGAGATCTGCCGTGAGGAGTTCGGAGATCACCCCGTACTGCTTCTCGATGACGTTCTCTCAGAGCTTGACGGAAGCCGAAGGGAATACCTTACGGGAAAGCTCACCGACCATCAGGTCATAATGACATCCTGCGAGGAGCTGAGCTACGAGGGAGCTAAAAGGATCAGGGTAGAGAACGGAAGATACACCGAGGAAAACTGAGATCGGAGAAGATTTATGTATCTGCACGTCGGAAATAATAAAAATATAAGAATAAAAGAAATAATTGGTATTTTCGATACCGATAACGCCACTGTCTCAACGGTTACAAGACGGTATCTCAGCGAGGCTGAGAAGCGGGGAGAGATTGAGGTGGTCGGATACGAGATACCGAAATCCTTTATAGTTTATATCCATAAAGGAAAGAGAACAGTCTGCCTGTCTCCGCTTTCAAGCAGCTCACTTTTAGGCAGAATATCACACAACAGATAAGACAGACAAGATAATTTTAGAAAAGGAATGGACTTAAAAATGGAAAATATCGAGAATATTTCTTACGATGAAAATCAAATACAGGTGCTGGAGGGGCTTGAGGCAGTAAGAAAGCGCCCCGGAATGTATATAGGAACAACATCGATAAGAGGTCTTCACCATCTTGTTTACGAGATAGTTGATAACTCGATTGACGAGGCTCTTGCGGGCTTTTGTACGAAAATAAAGGTTACTCTCAATCCCGATAACAGCGTGACAGTTGAGGATAACGGACGAGGAATCCCCACGGGAATACACCCGAAGCAGGGAATACCTACCCCCGAGGTGGTATATACCATACTTCACGCGGGAGGAAAATTCGGCGGAGGCGGATATAAGATAGCGGGAGGTCTTCACGGAGTCGGCGCGTCGGTAGTTAACGCCCTTTCTGAGTGGGTCGAGCTTGATGACGTCTACGAGGGAGAGAGATTTACCGAGAGATTTGAGCGCGGAAAAGTGGCGAGAGAGGCAAAGATAGGTTATAACGATACCGACAGAGTGAGCGGTGTTAAGGTCACATTCAAGCCCGATCCCACAATATTCGAGGAGACGGTCTTTGAATATGAAACTCTCGCAAACAGAATGAGAGAGCAGTCCTTCCTTAACGCGGGAATAAGAATAGTCCTCAGAGACGAAAGAGGAGAAGAGCCCGAGGAGAAGGAATTCCACTTTGAGGGCGGAATAAAGAGCTTTGTAAGCTACCTTAACGAAAATAAGCACTGTGAGCTTATCCACCCCGAGGTCATCTATATGAAGGGTGAAAAGGGCTCGAGCGTAGCCGAGATCGCTCTTCAGTATAACGACTCCTATAACGAGTCGCTTCTGACCTTTGCAAACAATATGAACACAATAGAGGGCGGTACTCACGAGACCGGCTTCAAGTCGGGTCTCACGAAGGTGCTCAACGACTACGCGAGAAAGGCAAATATACTTAAAGACAGTGATAAGAACCTTTCGGGCGAGGACGTGAGAGAGGGTATCTGCGCTATAGTCAGCGTAAAGCTTGAGGACGCGCAGTTCGAGAGCCAGACCAAGGCGAAGCTCGGTAACTCGGATATAAGAACGCTGGTTGAGGGAACGCTTGTAAATAAGCTTTCGGAATATTTTGAGGAAAACCCCTCGGTAGCTAAGGCGATACTCGATAAGGCACTTGCGGCTTCAAGAGCCCGTGAGGCGGCGAGAAAGGCAAGAGAGCTGACAAGAAGAAAGGGATATCTTGAGGGCTCGACTCTTCCCGGAAAGCTTCGTGACTGTAACGAGAGAAACGCGGAGCTGACAGAGCTCTATCTCGTAGAGGGAGACTCCGCGGGAGGCTCGGCGACTCAGGGAAGAAACTCAAAATTTCAGGCGATCCTTCCCCTTCGCGGTAAGGTGCTGAACGTCGAGAAGAACAGACTCGACAGAGTATATTCAAACCCCTCGCTGATACCGATAATTCAGGCGCTCGGCTGCGGTATAGGAGAGGATTTCGATATCAGTAAGCTGAGATACGGAAAGATAATAATTATGGCGGATGCCGACGTTGACGGATCGCATATAAGAATACTTCTTCTTACCTTCTTCTTCCGCCATATGAGACAGCTTATAGACGACGGACACGTATATCTCGCTCAGCCCCCTCTTTACAGAGTATATAAGAGAAGCGGAAAAGGACCTGAAAAATACGCCTTCTCGGACGCCGAGAGAGATATGTATATAAAGGAGCTTGGCGCAAATGCCGAGGCAGACAGATATAAGGGTCTTGGAGAGATGGACGCGGAGCAGCTCTGGGAAACCACAATGGACCCCGAGAAGAGAACTATACTCAAGGTGACCGTTGAGGACGCTATGTCCTGCGACGCAATGTTCTCTCTTCTTATGGGAGATAAGGTAGAGCCCAGACGTGAATTTATCGAGCAGAACGCGAAATTCGCGGAAAATCTCGATATATGATCCCACAGGCTTTTTAAATAAGAATTAAAAGCTTGACTCCGAAAGATTTAAGAAAGGCGCGGACAAAAAATTGGAAAACGAAAATATAGAATTTAAGGACCAAAAAATAGTTGACGTGGAGATAGAGAAGGAGGTAAAGAAATCCTTTATCGAATACTCTATGTCGGTTATCGCGGCGAGAGCTCTTCCCGACGTAAAGGACGGAATGAAGCCCGGACAGCGAAGAATAATGTACGCAATGTACGAGGACAACCTCACATACGATAAGCCCTTCAGAAAGTCGGCAACGACGGTAGGTAACGTGCTTGGACGTTATCACCCCCACGGTGACTCTGCGGTTTACGGAACAATGGTCCGTATGGCACAGGATTTCTCATACAGATATCCTCTCGTAGAGGGACACGGAAACTTCGGTTCTGTCGACGGAGACAGCGCGGCGGCTTACCGTTATACCGAGGCGAGAATGTCAAAGATCGCCGACCAGCTTATGGCTGATCTTGAAAAAGAGGTAGTTGACTTTGTTCCCAACTTCGATAACAGAAGAAAAGAGCCTAAGGTACTGCCCTCGAGATTCCCGAACCTCCTTGTAAACGGAGCTGTGGGAATTGCCGTCGGTATGGCTACCAACATCCCTCCTCATAACCTCGGAGAGGTGATAGACGCAACTATCTTCCGTATGGAAAACCCCGAATGCTCTGTAATCGAGCTTATGGACTACGTAAAGGGCCCCGATTTCCCAACCTATGCCACGATCTACGGCACGTCGGGTATAATTCAGGCATATACAACGGGTAAGGGACGCATAATGGTCCGCGCAAAGGCGGAGATCGAGGAGGACAAGCATAGGATCATTGTCACCGAGATACCGTACGGCGTAAATAAGAGTATGCTCTGCGAGGCTATTGCCGACCTTGTGAGAGATAAGAGAATAGACGGAATAACCGCCCTCAGAGACGAGTCGGGCAGAGACGGTATGAGAATTGTTATCGAGTTCAGGCGCGACGCCAACGGACAGATCATTCTCAATCAGCTCTATAAGTATTCCGAGCTTGAAAGCACCTGCGCTGTCAATATGCTGGCGCTTGTGAATAACGAGCCGAAGATACTCTCGCTCCCACAGATACTCGATCACTATATCGACCACCAGAAGTCGGTCATCTACAGAAGAGTAAGCTATGACCTTGAAAAGGCAAAGGCAAAGGCGCATATCTTTGAGGGTTATCATATAGCTATCGACAATATCGACAGAATAATCGAGATAATGAAGACCTCAAAGTCTATCCCCGAGGCTAAGGAGAGACTTATGGCTGAGTTCTTTACCGTCTCCTTTAAGGACGGATATGAGAGCGAGCTCGGCAACGTAAGACAGCTCACCGAGGCTCAGGCTCAGGCGATAGTCGAAATGACTCTCGGAAAGCTCACGGGTATGGAGAGAGAAAAGATCGAGGAGGAGCTGGCAAGACTTCACGCTATTATCATAGAGCTTGAGGGAATACTTGCCGATCCCGCAAAGATCGACGAGATCATCAAGAACGAGATGCTTGAGATCAAGAGAAAGTTCTCGGACGAGAGAAGAACAGAGATCCTTCCCGCAACCGACGATATCGATCTTGAGGACCTTATAGAGAGACATAACTGCGTTGTGACAATGACCCACGCCGGATATATCAAGAGACTTCCCGCCGATACCTATTCTGCTCAGAGAAGAGGCGGAAAGGGAATTATCGGTATGTCCACCAAGGAGGAGGACTTTATCGAGAAGGTAGTCGCTCTCGACAGCCACTCCTACCTTATGATGTTCACAAGCCTTGGAAAGGTCCATATGAGAAAGGTATATCAGATACCCGAATCATCGAGAACCGCGAAGGGAACTAACATAGTAAATATCATAGATATGCTTCCCGGAGAGAAGATAACGGCGCTTATAGCCGTTGAGGAGTTCCTTGAGGACGAATACCTCACAATGGTGACAAAGCGCGGTATAATCAAGAGAACACGCATCAAGGAATATGAATATCAGCGCAAGGGCGGAAAGATAGCTCTGAACCTTGACGAAGACGACGAGCTGGTATTCGTTATGAGAACAAAGGGCGAGAACGACATTATTCTCGCTACCGAGAACGGTATGGCGGTCAGATATTCCGAGGCTAACGTAAGATGTATGGGCCGTACGGCTCGCGGAGTCAAGGGAATAAGCCTCCGCGGCGATGACGTTGTCAAGGGAGTTTGCGTGGTCGAGGAGGGCAAGCAGCTGCTCACGATCACTCAGAACGGATTTGGAAAGAAGACCGACTTCGAGGACTTCAGAGAAATGAAGAACCGCGGAGGATACGGAGTCACCTGCCATAAGCTCGGTGATAAGACGGGCAAGCTCTGCTCGATCGCGGCAGTTGACGACGAGGATGATATTATGATGATAACCGACAGCGGAACTATCATAAGAACTCCCGCGGAGGATATCCCCACCTACTCGAGAGGAGCGGGCGGAGTTATCGTTATGAGACTTTCCGAGGGACAGACACTCGTGAACTTCACCTCTGTCAAGAGAGAAGAGGAAGAAGAAGAGGAGAGCGTTGAGGAAGTTCAGGAAGTTCAGGAATAATGCAGAGCTCTCATCTGCCGAGATCCTTTAAAATTATTTAAGAGAGGATTCGGAGAGGGGTGGAAAACACTCCTCTCCGAAAGGAAAAATGAAAAAGATCATTTCACTGACTTTAGCGCTGCTTTTTATACTCGCGGCGCTTACGGGATGCTCAAAGCCTCCCGAATATTCCGAGATAGAGGGAAGGCTCAAGGAGCTTATCGAAGCCTCTTACGGTGTTAACGATATCCTTTTCGGAGAGGGACTTCCCGTTTACGAAAGGGTCTATGAGCACGAAATAAAGGTCTACAGAGACAAGACCGATAACAAGACCCATTATTATTACGAAATAAACGATGCCGAGCTTGGAAGGATGATCGGTTATAAATATACCGAAAGTCTTTACTTTGTCGCCTCCGAGACAGAAAAGGTGGGGGAGACAGCCGTCTATGAAAATAACGGAAAATATTACTATCCGATCGTATACGAGGAAAAAGAGCTTGATGAGGATGGAAAAGAGATAGAAAAGACGGTCTCCTCATATAAGGACGAGGAGAGCGGAGTAACCTATCATTTCTACGTTATAAAGGACAAGAAACACGGCGAGGTATATAAATATAACGACCAGAGGGTAAAGTACCTCAAGGTCAGCGGTGAGAGAAAAAGCGAAAGCGATCTTGAATTCACCGACGAGACCTCGGGAAAGACCTATTATATCTCGGAGGTAGAATATAGCGAGCCAAGCTACGACTTTTACTATTCTGAGGACGATCCCGCGGGCTACAGCTACGTGAGAGCCGACGCGAAATTCGTTTCGGTGGAGGGCATAAAGGAATACGCCGAGAGCGTATATTCCGCCGAATATCTTGCGGGGGTATATGAAATGCTCTTTACGGGGGCTGTGGTGTCCGAGGAGGATATTTCGGGAAGACTCGGGGCGAGATATTATAACTATCAGGACGAGGACGGTACGGTCTGGCTTATGGAGTCGGACGAGTACGATTCTCTTATAAAGGGAAAGCGGATATATGACTTTTCCACGGCAAAGGTCGTAAGACCCGGAAGCAAAAAATACGCGAATATTGAGATCGAGAGCTACCTTGAGGGTCAGGAGAGCCAGAGGCTGACCGTGAAGCTGACGCTTATAAAGCAGGACGACGGCAATTGGTATCTCGATACGGCGACATATTAATTTTCTGTCTTAAAGAAAGGAATAATTATATGAAAATTTCCGAAATTTTTGGAAGTATGGTCTTTAACGACGACGTGATGAGAGAGAGACTCCCGAAGGAGGTCTACAAATCACTCACAAAAACGATAGCCACGGGCAAGACTATAGACGCGTCGGTTGCCGACGTAGTGGCAAACGCGATGAAGGACTGGGCAATAGAGAAGGGAGCTACTCACTATACCCATTGGTTTCAGCCCCTCACGGGCGTGACGGCTGAGAAGCACGACTCCTTTATCTCCCCCGTGGGCAACTGCAAGGTGGTTATGGAGTTCTCGGGCAAGGAGCTTATAAAGGGCGAGTCCGATGCCTCCTCATTCCCGTCCGGCGGTCTCAGAGCTACCTTCGAGGCAAGAGGCTACACCGCTTGGGATCCCGCCTCTTATGCCTTCGTTAAGGACGGTACGCTCTATATACCCACGGCGTTCTGCTCCTACACGGGCGAGGCGCTCGACACAAAAACCCCCTTGCTTCGCTCTATGGACGCCATAAGTGAGCAGGGACTCCGTCTTATCCGCTTCTTTGGCGATACGGCGACCAAGAGACTTACCACCACCGTCGGCGCTGAGCAGGAGTATTTCATAATCGATAAGGAGCTTTACAACAAGCGCAAGGACCTTATATATTCGGGAAGAACTCTCTTTGGCGCTCCCGCTCCCAAGGGTCAGCAGCTTGAGGACCACTATTTCGGTCCTCTCAAGTCGAGAATAAGCGCCTTTATGAGCGATCTTGACGTGGCGCTCTGGACTCTCGGTATAAATTCAAAGACAAAGCACAACGAGGCTGCCCCCTCACAGCACGAGCTTGCCCCGATCTACGCCACCACGAATATGGCTGTGGATCAGAACCTGCTTATTATGGAGTATATGAAGAAGACGGCTGAGAAGCACGGTCTTGTTTGTCTGCTTCACGAGAAGCCCTATGCGGGAGTCAACGGCTCGGGTAAGCACAACAACTGGTCGCTGACCACCGACGGCGGAAAAAATCTGCTCGATCCCGGAAAGACACCTGCCGAGAACGCAAAGTTTTTGATAATTCTTGCGGCAATACTCAAGGCAGTGGACGACTATCAGGATCTTATGAGGATATCGGTTGCCTTTGCGGGTAACGATCACCGTCTCGGCGGCAATGAAGCGCCCCCCGCTATCGTTTCGGTCTTCCTTGGCGAGGAGCTCGATATGATAATCGACTCTATCGTGAACGGTGACGAGTACGAAAGCAAGAAGGCAGGTATAATGGACCTTGGAATTCCTTCAATACCCACCTTCCGTAAGGACACGACCGACAGAAACAGAACCTCTCCCTTTGCCTTCACGGGCAACAAGTTTGAGTTCAGAATGCTCGGCTCGGCGCAAAACATCGCAATGCCGAACATAGTTCTGAATACGGCGGTAGCAGAGAGCTTCCGTCAGTTTGCCGACGTGCTTGAGGATGCCGAGGACTTTGACGAGGCGCTCACAAAGCTTCTTCGTGAGACCTTTGCGGCACACAGGAGGATAATCTTCGACGGAAACGGATACTCCGAGGAGTGGGAGAAGGAGGCGAAGGAGCGCGGACTTCTCAATCTCCGCACCTCTGTTGACGCCTACAAGTGTTTCGATCTGGAGAAGAACATCGAGCTCTTTGAGAGACACGGTGTAATGAGCAGAGTTGAGGTGGCGTCGCGCAAGGATATTCTTTTTGAGAACTATTCGAAGATAATCAATATAGAGGCGCTGACAATGATAGAGATGGCAAGTAGGGATATCCTTCCCGCCGTTTCAAGGTACATAGGAGATATGGCGGCAGCGGCGAACGCGAAGCAGACACTTATTTCGGGAGTATCCTGCCTTGTGGAGACCGAGACCGTGAAGAAGCTCTCGACACTTTCCGAAAAGACCTACAGAAAGATCGACGAGCTGAGAAGGATCAACGACAAGGCAATAAAGGCAGGGGATTACAACAAGGTCGCAGAGATCTGCTGTAATAAGGTACTGCCCGTTATGGAGGAGCTCCGCGCCCTTGTGGACGAAATGGAGACCCTCACCGCCTCTGAATATTGGCCTCTCCCCTCTTACGGAGATATGATGTTCAGAATATAAAGGTTGCGAGGGATGCGATTTGAGGGGTACTTTTTTTCGAAAAAGTACCCCTCAAACTCCCCCAAAAAACTTTCAAACAATTACAGCATACCAGAGCAAGAAAGTTTTCGCCCGCCTTTTGAAAAAGGCGGCGCAGTGGAGGGTGCGTAACCCTCCTCGCCGTCGCAACGGCGAAACACTCTCCCCTCGGCGTTTCTTTTTGTTAGCTTTTTCTTTGCGCCTCTTTCTGCCAAAGAAAAAGCGGCTAGTGAGTTAGTGTATCGTTATCTTGAGGGGTACTTTTTGCAAAAAGTACCCCTCAAACTCCCCCAAAAAACTTTAAAGCTATTTTCTTTTACCCATATTGAAGCAGAAAGCGTTTTTTAACACCGCTTGTCGGCAGAATGACACGGGCGGGATTTGCGCGCTGTTTTTTTCTAAAAGTTCGTCTTCTTTCATTAACGTTTGCAAAACAATACCCCTATGTGTCATCCTGAGCGGAGCAAACAATTGAATATTGTTTGCGTAGTCGAACCCGACGAAAGGAGGGCGATGCATAGCATCGGGATCTAAGAAACGGGAGCAGTATGCTCTTGCCCGAGATCCTGCTCGGCTACGCCTCGCACTGCTACGCAGTTCGACTCCGCTCCGCTCCGCTCAGGATGACACCTTACGGTGTCCGGCGGGCATCCCCTTTGCGACAAGGATTACACGGGCGGGGTAATGTATCTTTTTGTTCGTTACGGACACCTCATCCGTCACGGCGTTGCCGTGCCACCTTCTCCCACTGGAGAAGGCTTTTTTTTAGCCGATGTTTCGAATTTTTTATGCGTTCGATACCTTATGCCAATAATGCGAGAACAAAATTTTGAAACCACAGTAACAAATAGCCTTCTCCAGTGGGAGAAGGTGGCAGCCGCTTGTCGGCTGACGGATGAGGTGTTTTTACGTTTAAGCTTACTCCTCATCCACCGCTGACGCGGTCCCCCTTCCCTGACAAGGGAAGGCTTTTTTGTAACTTGCGGTTCGAATAAGTTTTATGATTATATTAACTGAACCCAAATTGCAAACGATCTCACATCGAGAACACAGTAACAAATAGCCTTCCCCAGCGGGGGAAGGTGGCAGCCGCTTGTCGGCTGACGGATGAGGTGTCTTTTTTGTTTGCTACGGACTCCTCATCCACCGCTGACGCGGTCCCCCTTCTCCCACAGGAGAAGGCTCTTGTTTTAGCTATACTTTGTTAGTAATAAGGGGTACTTTTTTTCAAAAGTACCCCTTAAATCTAATATTAATCAGGAATTACTCCTCAACGGGAGCAGCCTCTTCGGCAACCTCTTCCTCGGGCATAGCCTCAGCCTCTGCCTGAGCCTCATCAAGGAGAGCTCTGATGGAAAGGCTTACCTTCTGCTTCTCTTCGTCGATAGCGATGATCTTGGCGTCAACTACCTGACCGAGCTCGAGCACGTCAGCAGGCTTGCCGATCTTCTGCTGTGCGATCTGGGAGATGTGGATAAGTCCGTCAACTCCCTCAACGATCTCAGCAAATGCGCCAAAGGGCATCATATTAACTATCTTTACAGAAGCAACGTCGCCAACAGCGTACTTGCCTGTGAAGATGTACCAGGGATTTGTTTCCTCTGTCTTGTATCCGAGAGAGATCCTCTTCTTCTCAGCGTCGAAGCTCTTAACGAATACTGTGATCTCCTGACCAACCTCAACAACAGCTGCGGGAGTCGCGATGGGACGCCAGGAAAGCTCTGTTTTATGTACCATACCGTCAACACCGCCGAGGTCAACGAACGCGCCGTAAGCTGTGAGGCTCTTAACGCAGCCTGTGTAAACCTTGCCCTCTTCGATAGAAGCCCAGAAAGCAGCTTCCTTCGCGCGGCGCTCTTCTCTTGCAACAGCCTTGATAGAGCCGATAGCTCTGTTGCCCTTTATCTCGATAACCTTTACCTTTACTTCATTGCCCTTGATCTCAGCGAGGTCATTGTCTTTCGGAACGCCTGTCTGAGAAGCGGGAACGAATACTCTGTTCGCGCCAACGAGGACGATAACTCCGCCTCTTACGACCTCAACGACCTTTCCCTCAAGGATATCACCGTTCTCGCAAGCAAGAACGATCTTCTGCCAGTTCTTATCGGAGTCTACTCTCTTCTTGGAGAGCTCAGCAACACCCTCGATATCGCTGACACGGATAACGAAAGCCTCGACCTCGTCACCCTTTGAGAACATCTCTGTAAGCTTAACAGAAGCATCGTCTGTGATCTGTTCAGCCTTGATAATGCCTGTTACGTTTACGCCAAGGTCGAGCTGAAGCTCAGCATCGGTGACCAAGGTAACTGTTCCAACGACGGTATCTCCTGTATTTAAAGTTTTGAGTGATGACTCAAGCAGTTCTTCGAAATTTTCTGTAATTTCGCTCATGGTTTTGTATACCTCCTGTATTAAGCCTGAGGGAGTCGAAGCTCCCGCGGCAATACCCACTTTCGTGTGGGCGGACGAAATAAGATCGCGCGTCACAAGCTCACCTGGATCTTCGATCCAGACGGTGTTGGCGCAATTCTTTTTACAAATTGAAAATAGCTTTGCGGTATTCGAGCTGTCCTTTCCGCCTATGACGATCATAAAGTCGCAAGTGCGGGAAAGCTCCTCCGCTTCGTTCTGCCTTAATTCAGTAACACTACATATTGTATCAAAAATTTGCGCGTTTGTATATAGTTTTTTGAAAATTTTCTGACTTTTTTTCCATTCGGACATTTTTTGTGTGGTCTGTGAGGCAATAATCGGCAATTTTTGTCCGATTTTTTCCAAAAGACCCTTTTTCAACATATCCTCAAGCTCTTCAGCGCTCGAGAATACCGCCTTATCACAATCGGCGTAGCTCATAATTCCCACCACCTCGGGGTGCTCGGCAGCGCCGAAGAGGAGGAAAAATCTGTCCTCTCCCGAATTTTGCTCGGCTATCCTATGTATTTTTTTTACGTAGGGGCAGGTGCAGTCAACGTATCTGAAGCTTGGTTTTTTCTCCGAGAGCGAGGCGAGAAGTGCCTCATCCTGCTTTGGAATTCCGTGGGCGCGGATAAAGAGAGTGACGGGTGAGTCTGGGGTCGCGGTATTTGCTATCTCTGCCACCTCGTCGATCTTTATTGGGAAAACGCCCTTTTCCCTCAGCATATTGTTGTAAACGTCGTTGTGGATAAGGTTTCCGAGGGTAAAGATCCGCTCGCCGTCCTTTTTTGATTCGATCGCTCTCTCAAGGCTGTCGGTTGCTCTCTTAACGCCGAAGCAAAAGCCCGCGTTTTTTGCGATCTCAACACTCATTTTTCTTGCCCTTTCCGAGAGTTTTTGTGAATTCCTCGCCGAGAGCGCATACCTTGTCAAAGACAGCCTCGGTAAGGCGCTTGTATTCTCCCGCGTTATCGGGTTGATATGACATTTCCTCAAGAGACATTCTCTCGCCGATTATAACGTACGTCCTTCTGAAAATCTTATGCTTATTGTTTTTTCTGTGGAGATAGATGGGGAGAAAGTCCGATCCCGCGCGGGTGGCGATGAGCGCCGCACCGTTCTTTACGGGAGTGCCTCGGGGATCGACCGCGGGGTGTCTCGTTCCCTGAGGGAAGATACCCACGCACATACCCTCCTTCAGCATCTCGACGGCGTGCTTGATAGCTCCCACGTCGTTTCCGCCTCTGTCCACGGGGAAAGCTCCGAGCATTTTGATGAGCGCGGAAAGTCCGGGGATCTTAAAGAGCTCCTTTTTTGCCATAAGCCGTACCTGATGCTTGCGGAAGGCATAGCAGATCACCACGGCATCGGCGGCGCTGACGTGATTTGCGCAGACAAGAAATCCGCCCTCGTCGGGCTCGGCTTCGGGGTTTACCACCTTTATGCGGAAGAGAAATCCCACTATTTTAGCGAAGAGAAAGTAACATATCCTGTAAAAAACGCTTCCCTTGGAATTCTTTTTCACGCTAACAACCCCTTTTCCTTTACAATATTTATAACAGCGTCGACGCTTTCCTCGAAGGAGAGGTCAGAGTTATCGAGAAGGAGAGCGTCCTCTGCGGCGGCAGTGGGGGCTATATCTCTCGTGCTGTCGTTCTTGTCGCGCTCGTTCATCTCGCGAAGCACGTCCTCATAGGTGACCTTTTCACCCTTCTCGAGCAGCTCGTTGTATCTTCTGCGCGCTCTGCACTCCTCGGAGGCAGTGAGGAAGATCTTGACCTCCGCGTCGGGGAGGATAACAGTTCCGATATCTCTGCCGTCCATAATAACGCTGTTCTTTTTCGCGATATCTCTCTGAGTGTCAAGGAGGAAGGCGCGGACATTGCCTATAGCCGACACCGCGGAGGCGTACATCGACATCTCCGGAGTGCGTATTCTGTCTCCCAGATCCTCACCGTTGAGGAAAACGTGCTGAGCCCCCTCGATGTACTTAATTTCTATGCTTATCTGAGGCAGAAGCGCCGAAACCGCCTCGGCATCCTTTGGGTCAACATTCTTTGATCTGACAAAGTAGCCGACCGTTCTGTAAAGTGCGCCTGTGTCAACGTAAACTATCCCAAGTCTTTTTGCCACAGCCTTTGCGATTGTGCTCTTACCCGCTCCGCCAGGACCGTCAATAGCGATCTTAAACATAATGATCAATTCCTTTTCATAAAATATTGAGATTATTCAAAGCTGAAATAAGCGGCGTGCTCACCCGCCAGAACTCCGGTTGAGAAGGCGATCTGCAGATTGAAGCCGCCCGTGTAGGCATCTACGTCGATGACCTCCCCCGCGAAGAAAAGTCCCGCGCAGAGCTTTGACTCCATAGTTGAGGGAGAGATCTCCTTTACCGAGATACCGCCCTTGGTTATTATAGCCTCCTCGATAGGTCGGAAGCCCTTTATCCTAACGCCGAAGCGCTTTATTACCGAGAGGAGCGCCGCGCGTTCCTCCTTGGTTATCGAATTTACCTTTTTTCTGCCGTCGATGCCGCTTCGTTTTATCACCACGTCGATCATCTTTTGGGGAAGAAGAGCGCCGAGGACGTTTGCGAAGTCTCGGTTCTGCGCCTTTGCGAAGTCAGAGAGTATTCTCGCGTCGAGTGTCTGCTCGTCGAGGGCAGGCTTCAGGTCGATCAGCGCCTCGTATGCTCCCGAGTCCACGTCCTTTATGTGAGAGGACGCCGAAAGGATCATAGGACCTGTCATTCCGAAGTGGGTGAACATCATCTCTCCGAAATCCTTGAAGACGGTCCTTCCGTTTCTTGTATCTATCACCGAGAGCTCGACGTTTTTAAGCGAGAGTCCCTGCATAGCGGCGCAGTCTCTGTCTTGGGAGGTGAGGGGAACGAGTGAGGGCTTGGGGGTCACCGTGGTGTGCCCGAGCTCACCCGCAAGGCGGTATCCGTCGCCCTCCGAGCCCGTGAGTGGGTATGATTTTCCGCCCGTGGCAAGGATGACAGCCGAAGCCGATATTTTTTTGCTTCCCAGCATAACTCCGTTTATTCTGCCATTCTCTGAGGTGAGGGCGCTGACTCTTCCCGTAAGTATTTCAACACCCGCGCGGCGGCATTTTCTGACCAGCGCGTCGACCACGTCGGTCGCCTTGTCGGACACGGGGAAGACTCTTTTTCCTCTCTCGACCTTAAGCGGCACACCGAGGTCCTCAAAGAATGACTTGGTGTCGGCAGTGTCGAAGCGTCCGAGCGCCGAATAAAGGAACTTTGGGTTTGTGGGAACGTTCTGCATAAATTCCTCGACAGAGCAATCGTTGGTAAGGTTGCATCTGCCCTTGCCCGTGATGCGGAGCTTTCTTCCGCAACGCTCGTTCCGCTCTATCATAAGGACCTTCGCGCCGAGCTCGGCAGCTGTGATCGCCGCCATCATTCCCGCAGCGCCTCCGCCGACGACGATAACGCCGTATCTGTCAGCTATGGGATTTGTCATAGACGTCGTATTCATCCCAGATCTCCTCCAGACGGCGGAGTCTGCCCGCCAGCTCATCTCGGTTTTTCCTTGCGAGAGCCACTATTATCGCATTTACAATGCTGAGTGGGGCGACAAGCGAATCCACAAAGGAAGCCATATCACTCTTCGCCATAAGGAGCTGACTTGCTCCCGAGGCGATTGGTGACTTTTCGCCGTCGGTTATGGCTATAACGTTAGCCCCCGCCCGCTTGGCGTAATTTACGGCGTTGATTATCCTTTTTGAGTATCTCGGAAAGCTTATGGCGATCATAACGTCATTTTCTCCGATGTTCATTATCTCCTCGAACATCTCGCTGCCCGAGGTAGACTCCACAAGCTTTACGTTATCGAAGATCATTCTCAGGTTATATCCGAGGAAGCTTGCGATGAAGGCAGAGGAGCGAACGCCCATAATATATATTTTTTCTGCGGATGTGATCCTCTCGATGGCGGTATCAAACGCCGTGCGGTCGATCTCCTCAAGGGTCTTTCTTATGTTATCCGAGTCGGAGGAGAGAACACTTGCGAGAACGTCACCGTTTCCTATTCTGTCATCGGTCACCTCCATACGTCTGAAGGAGGTGAGATTTGTTCTCACAAGCTCCTGAAGAGCCCTTCTAAGATCGGGGTAGCCCTCAAAGCCAAGTCCGATAGCAAAGCGGACAACAGTGGATTCCGAAACCCCCACCACCTCGCCGAGCCTTGCCGCCGTCATATACGCCGCCTTGTCGTAGTGCTCGGTGACGTAATTGGCAAGTATCTTCTGTCCCTTTGAAAGGGAGGGCATTTTTAAGGCTATATCACCCAGAAGATTATTTCTCATAGAAAATTTCCTTTCGTCGGTTTGTTTTGCATAAAACCTCATTATATTATACCTTTTTAAGTCTTGAAAGTCAAGGATAATCGTTTATTTCTTAATATTATTTTTCATTTTGGAAAAACTTTCGCTCATAAAGTAATTGACTTTATTTTTCAAAGTGCTATAATGTAAAGAGAAAGATAATGCATGAGGTGTTACCTGAAATATGAATAAGAAAAAACGCGAAATGGATATGACCTCAGGTCCGTTGCTTAGAAATATAATAACCTTCACGATCCCCGTAATACTGACGGGACTTTTGCAGTGCTTTTACAATGCCGCCGACCTTGTGGTGGTAGGTCGCTTTGAGGGAAGCATTGCCCTTGCGGCGGTCAGCAGCACGGGAGCGCTCACAAATCTTGTGGTCGGTCTGTGTATGGGTATTTCGGTGGGCGCGGGAGTTTGTGCCGCGCAATATATAGGCGCTCGAGAATACGAGAGAGTGCGCAAGGTAGTCCACACCTCGGTGGTGACCTCCCTGATCCTCGGAGTTATTGTTTCTGTCTTTGGAGTGAGCTTAGCGCCTACTCTTCTGAGGCTTATGGACTCTCCCGAGAACGTTATCGGGCTCTCCACGCTTTACATAAGGATAATCTTCTGCGGAGTTCCCGCGAACCTGCTTTATAACTACTGCGCGTCGATACTCAGATCCTCGGGAGACACCAAGCATCCGCTTATCTTCCTCACGGTCTCGGGAATCGTCAACGTGGCGCTGAACGTGTTACTCGTAACGGTATTTCACTTTGGAGTTGCGGGTGTCGCGATCGCGACGATCACATCACAGATCCTTTCGGCAATAATGATCGTGGTCTATATGGCGAAAAGCGACGGATATCTCAAGATAGAGCTAAAAAAGCTGAAAATAACGAAAAAATATCTCAAGAGAATACTCGTTATAGGTATTCCCTCGGGGCTTCAGGGATCGCTATTCTCGCTTTCCAACGTGGTGATCCAGTCCTCTATCAACAGCTTCGGAGATATCGTTATGGCAGGTAACGGAGCGTCGGGAAATATCGAGGGATTTATCTATATCGCGATGAACTCGGTATATCACGCAACGGTGACCTTTGTGGGACAGAACGTCGGCGCTAAGAGATACGACAGAATTCCCAAGGTCCTGAGATGCTCTACGGCGGTGGTTACGGGAACGTGGCTTATCTTCGGAGGCTTTGCGCTCATCTTTGCGAGACCTCTTCTCGGACTTTACGCCGGCGGAGATCCCGCCGTTATCGATGCGGGTATCACAAGAGCCTATATCGTTATGTCGACCTATATTCTTTGCGGTTATATGGATATGTTCTGCGGCGCGCTCAGGGGAATGGGCAAGTCCTTTACGGCAATGGTGATCTCTCTTCTCGGCGCTTGCGGCTTGAGAATACTCTGGATAAACACCATATTCAAGATATTCGAAAGTCAGCTCAGTATCTATATCTCCTATCCCGTAAGCTGGGCGCTGACGACCGCTTGTCACTTTGTCGCGTTCTACCTACTTTACAAAAAAACAATTAAGCTTGGATTTATTCCCGAGAGAACAAGGTTTTCGCTCAGGAGTAAGCAATATTAAAATAAAAAAATCCCCTCGGATCGCTTGAAGCTCCGAGGGGATTTTTACGTTGTGACTATACGTTAGAGTTATTTTTTATTGCTTCGCAATAGTTGTTTATGATCTCGGTCTCACTGAAATGCTCACGGACACCGTTGATAAGCTGATAGGTCTCGTGACCCTTACCCGCGCAGAGGATTATGTCTCCCTCCTTGGAATTTTCGAGGGCGTAGAGGATAGCCTTTTTTCTGTCGGGAATAGCCACGTAGGGGCAAGAGCCCGCTGTGAAATAGGAGGCGATATCGCCGATTATAGCCGCGGGGGATTCAAGGTCGGGGTTGTCCGAGGTGATAACGCAGAAGTCGGCATCACGGGAAGCCACAATGCCAAGCTCGGCGCGTCTCATCTTTGTTCTTCCGCCGATAGAGCCGAAGAGGCAGGTGAGTCTGTTGGGATTGTAGACCCTCAGCGCCGTGAGGGCAGCCTTGAGGCTGACGCCGTTGTGAGCGTAGTCGATGACCGCGGTAGCGCCGTTCGGAAGCTCGATAGTCTCAAATCTTCCCTTGATCCTTACCTTCTGCATAGTTTTTATAAGGCTGTCGAAGGAGAGGCCGAGCTTGCGGCATACGGCGATCGCTGTCATTGCGTTATAGACGCTGAAGACACCCGGGAAGGAGAGAGAGACGGGGTATTTCTTGCCGTCGTAGGTACAGTCAAAGGATACTCCGATATTGCCGGGTGAGCGGAAGAAGGCGATGCGGGACGCCATATAGTCGGCGGTGAGCGAGTCGATACCGATACCCACCGATTCGGCGAAGACGCCCTGGATCATTTCCTGAGAGCTTGCCTCGTCTGCGTTGTAGACTATGAATTTCGTGTTGTGTGAGGTAAAGAGCAGACGCTTGCTGTTCTTGTAGTCGTTAAAGTCGGGGTGCTCGAACTTTCCGATGTGGTCAGGGTAAAGGTTTGTGAAGACGGTAATTTCAAAGTCGATGCCGTGAACTCTGTGATATTTCAGCGCCTGAGAGGAGACCTCCATAACGAGGGTGGTGATCCCGTTGTCGACCATACGGCGCATATAGTAATGGAGCTCATAGCTTTCGGGAGTGGTGTTTATGGTGTTGAAATGAAGATCGTCGAAGGAAACTCCGTTAGAGCCTATGTATCCCGTGGAGATACCGCTGGCGTTCAGAAGATTGTAGATAAGCAGTGAGGTGGTGGTCTTTCCCTTTGTTCCCGTAACTCCTATGATCCTCAGCTCCTTTGAGGGGCTTCCGAAGATGGCGTCCGAGAGGATAGCCAAAGCCCGTCTTGTGTCGGGCGTGACTATCACTACCGCGTCGCTTGGAAGCTGGATAGGCTTTTCGGCGATAAAGACACGGCACATACGCTGGTAGGCGAGGGAGGCAAAGTCGTGTCCGTCCTGCTTAGCGCCCGCGATGCAGACGAAGAGCGAGTTGTAGCACGCCTTTCTCGAGTCATAGCAGACCGATCCTATCTCGATACGGTCGATCTCGGCATTCGAGGGGTTCAGCACCTGAGCGCAATCGATATTTTTTAAAAGATGACTTAACAGCATAATTTTGATCTTCCTTCATTTTCAGAATATTTTATAAGCTCGGGGTCAAAATCCTTCGGAGTAGCGCCGCATTCGCGGATAGAGGCGAGAGCGAGGAGCTCAAGTGAGTCGATAAAGCGAGTTCCGAGGCGGAATTTCCGCTTCAGCAGTGAGAGCTCAGTGCAGCCAAGGATTATCCGCTCACAGCCAAGGGCGGTAAGTGAGTCGGCGGCGGCAAGGAAAAGGTCGAGATCGGGCTCGTTGCCCTGCTTGATGTCCCCATAGATGATGCGTGTGATCGCCGACTGCCATTTTTCCGATGGGGCAACGTATTCGATCCCCTCACGGGTCAGCACCGACCTGTAAGCCCCCGAGAGGATAGTTCCCTCGGTAGCCATAACTCCCACCTTGTCGAGTCCGAGATACTTGCAGAAGGCAACCGTCTCCTCGATGATGTTGAGCAGCGGGATCTCGGCGTCCTTCGCGACTCCGCTGTAGAAATAATGGGCGGTGTTGCATGGGATCGCAATGATCTCCGCCCCCGCGTCCGTAAGACGCGCCACCTCCCGTTTCATAGCGGGGAGGGGGTTTTCCTCCGAGACACCGAGGATAAAGTCGGTCCTGTCGGGAATATCCGCCCGTGAGGACAGTAAAATATTTATATGTTGCTGATCGCATTCGGCGTAGGTGTGGGAGGTGAGCATTTCGTAGAAATAAACGCTGGACATAGGTCCGAGCCCCCCGAGAACGCCGAGAACCTTTTTTTTCATAGCGGTTGTCCTCGTTATATGAGAGTCATAGGCTTGATGGTGAAGAATTCCTTACCGTTCGTGATAATAAATCTCGGCTCAAGGTCGGGAAGATGCCTTTTCACGAAGCTCTCGCTCTCCTCCGAGGAGGTGATGAGGATCGGCAGATAGTCACGGTTTTCGGCAAGGTAGAAGAGTGAGGCACAGGCAATATCCTCCTCTGAGGCGCTCACCAGCGAATAAAATTTCGCAGCGGGATTGAGCAGCGTGAGGAGTGATCTTTTTTCCGAGCAGAGATATGAGGCTATGCCGAGTCTCAGATATATTCTGAGCGCCAGCAGATTTTGAGAGAGCCCGTCCCCGAGAATAACGGGAATGACCGACTCGGCAATTTGGTTGCCGGGGTTCATAGCTTATCCTTTGCCTCCTTAAAAATAAACATACCTATACACAATAATTATAGCACACTTTTTTCCAAAAATAAAGGGTTTTTTTCAGTTTTTGAAAAAAGAATATATTTTGCCGAAAATTAAAAAAGCTGTTGCAAAAGAGAGCGGAAAATATTATAATGGAAAGAGAATAAAAGTAAAGGGGAAGGACGATGAGAAGAGAAGCTGTTCTCAAAATATTTTCCGAAATTCCGACTCTCAGCACCGAAAGGCTGACACTGAGAGCCCTCTGTCCCGTGGATGCCGAGGATATGTTTGAGTATTCACGCCGCGGCGACCTTACCGAGTATCTGCTCTGGTCGCCCCACGAAAGCCTTGCCTACACGAGAGAATATCTGAAGTACGTTGGCACAAGATACGCCGTGGGAGATTTTTACGACTGGGCGGTGGTCCTTCGGGAGAGCGGAAAGATGATAGGTACGTGCGGCTTTACCCGAATAGATACCGTTAACGAGTGGGGAGAGATAGGCTACGTGCTGAATCCCGACTATCACGGCAGAGGCTACGCTACCGAGGCGGCGAGAGCCGTTCTGGATTTTGGATTCCGAAGGGTGGGGCTTCACCGCGTCGAGGCGAGATTTATGGAGGGAAATTCCCACTCCGAGTCGGTGATGAAGCGGCTTGGTATGAGCTTTGAGGGATATGAGAGAGAGTCGATATTCGTTAAGGGAAGATACAGAACGGTGGGAAAATACGCTATTCTGGCGGAGGAATATAAAAATGAAGGCTGAGAAGCTTTTGAGGATGGACTATGGCGACCTTTGCGGCAGAGTCGTGGCAATAAACGGAGCGACGGGCGGGCTCGGAAAAGCCCTTTGCCGTCATCTTTCGGCGCTTAACGCCGAGCTCTGGCTGCTCGACCGAAACAGTGAGCGCTCCGAGGCGCTTATCGCGAGGCTTAAGGAGGAGAATCCCGAGCTGAGGGCGAGACACATAAGGCTCGATCTTGAGGATATGAGCCGAGTGCGGGAGGTCATAGAGGAGCTTAAAAAAGCGCCCCCCGACTTTCTTATCCTTAACGCGGGGGCATATCACGTGCCGATCCACAGAAGCTCGAGCGGATATAACAATATTTTTCAGATAAACTTTCTCGCTCCCTATCTTTTGGCGCGTGAGCTTCTGCCCTCGATCAGGGAGAGGGGAGGTAGAGTGGTGGCTGTTGGCAGTATCGCCCACAGATATTCCCGAACCGATTCCACAGACGTGGATTTTTCGGGCAGAAAAAGACATAGCCTCGTATACGGCAACGCAAAGCGATATCTGATCTACTCAATGCTGTCTCTTTCGGAGGAGGGAGGCGTGTCGGTGACACATCCCGGGATCACCCTCACAAATATTACGGCGCACTATCCGAAGGCGGTCTTCGCTGTCATAAAATATCCGATGAAGGTGATATTTATGAGTCCCGAGAAGGCAGGTCTTTCGATACTCGCGGGGATATATTCCGATTGCCGTCCTTATGAATGGATAGGACCTCGTTTTTTCGATATATGGGGAAAACCGAAGAAAAAGCCGCTGCGAAGCGCCGACGAAAAGGAGATATCCGAGATATGCGGCATAAAATGGCATAACTGATGGCACTTTGAGAGAATATTCCAAAAAGCCCTTGAAAAAAGAGCAGAAAAGTAGTATAATCAATTATGTATGTGATTTTTTGTAAATACAAATTTATAAAGAGGAATGGTAAATAAATGAAACTTGGTATCGTTGGTCTGCCGAACGTCGGCAAGAGTACCCTTTTTAACGCTTTGACAAACGCGGGCGCTGAGTCCGCAAACTATCCCTTCTGTACTATAGAGCCCAACGTGGGAGTGGTCACTGTACCCGACCCGAGGCTCGACGATCTGGCGAAGATGTATAACCCCGAAAAATATACCCCCGCGGTCATAGAGTTCGTGGACATTGCGGGTCTTGTTAAGGGCGCGTCGAAGGGAGAGGGTCTTGGAAACAAGTTCCTTTCTAATATCCGTGAGGTGGACGCTATAGTTCACGTTATCCGTTGCTTTGACGACGACAATATCATTCACGTTGACGGATCGATCAACTCGCTCCGCGACCTTGAGACTATAAACCTTGAGCTTATCTTCTCTGACATCGAGATGGTAGAGCGCCGTATCGACCGCACAAAAAAGGCTATGAAGGGCGACAAAACTCTTGCGGGTGAGCTGGCTGTCTATGAAAAGCTCCACGCCGCTCTCAGTGAGGGAAAATGCGCCCGTGAGGTCGAGCTTGACGAGGACGAGCTTGCCTGCCTTTACGATACCCCTCTGCTCACGCTGAAGCCTGTTATCTACGTGGCGAATATCTGTGAGGATGAGGTCTCGGAAGAGCCCGTGAACAATCAGAACTATATGGCGCTGAAGGCACAGGCAGAGAGAGAAAGATCTCAGATAATAGCGATCTGCGCCCAGCTTGAGGCAGAGATCGCAGAGCTTGAGGGCGAGGAAAAGGCGCTCTTCCTTGAGGATCTGGGAATTCCCGAGAGCGGACTTGACCGTCTTATAAAGGCAAGCTACGCACTTCTCGGACTTATCAGCTTCCTGACGGCAGGACCTCAGGAGGTCCGCGCCTGGACTATCACCAAGGGAACGAAAGCTCCCGGGGCTGCGGGTAAGATACACAGCGATTTTGAGAGAGGATTTATCCGCGCCGAGATCGTTTCCTACGAGGATCTTATGAGCTGCGGAAGCATTGCGGCGGCAAAGGACGCGGGTCTTTACCGAAGCGAGGGCAAGGAATACGTTATGAAGGACGGAGACATCGTTCTCTTCAGATTCAACGTATAAGGTGGAGCTATGAGAGTCAGAAAAAAGAAAAACGGAGCTGAGAGGATCGCGGCGTGCGGAGAGCTTCTGATATCGGATTTTTCCGCCCTTGGCGACCCCGAGGCGATATTTGAGAATTCGGGTGAGCTTCACCTTGAGATAGGCTGCGGAAAGGGTGATTTTGCTTGCGGAATGGCAAAAAAATATCCCGATGTGAATTTTATCGCCCTTGAAAAGGTGTCGGACGTCTGCTGTGTCGCCCTTGAGAAGGGAATGAAATCAAAGGGAGAGAGAGAGAAGGACAACCTTCGCTTTCTCATCGGAGACGCAAAGCTGCTCGGGGAGAGTATGAAGCCCCATTCTGTCGATTGTATATACCTGAATTTCAGCGACCCGTGGCCCAAGAAGGGTCACGCAAAGCGCCGTCTTACCTACAGGAGCTTTCTCGAGATATACCGCGGACTGCTTAAGGAGGACGGAATACTGAAGCTCAAGACCGACAACGACGGACTCTTCGCATCAAGCCTTGAGGAGTTCGAGGTGGCGGGTCTCGAGGTGGTTATGAAGACCTATGATCTTCACAATACCGAATACGCCGAGGATAACGTTATGACCGAGTACGAGAGGAATTTTTCCTCAAAGGGAGTACCGATAAAGTCGGCGTGGGTAAAATTCAAGAAAAAGGAGACCGAAGATGCTGAATGATCTTTTGATAAAGGCGAGAAGCTGTCGAAGCTTCAAGAGTGGAAAGAGGGTAGACGATTATCTCATACTGTCTATGCTCGACGACGCGAGGATCACAAGCGCAACGAGAAACGCTCAGCCTCTGAAATACAGAATAGTCAGCGATCCCGCCGAGGTAGAGGCTTTCACTCCTCTTACCTATTGGGCAAAGTCTCTTGGTATAAAGCTTCCCCCCGAGGGTCACGAGCCGACGGCTTACGTTATTATGTGTCACGACGAGGAGGTCGTGCCTTTTCAGTCGATCTATTATAAGGACGTAGGCATCTGTGGAGAGGTCATAATGCTCTCTGCGGCAGAGAAGGGGCTTGGCTGTTGTATGATCGGCTCTTTTGATGAGAAAAAGACAAGGGAGATGTTCGGACTTTCCGAGAAGCTCATTCCCGTACTTGTACTCGCGCTCGGCTATGCCGACGAGGAGGCTGTCATCGAGGAGGCTGTGGACGGCAAGGTGAAATATTACCGCGATGAAAATAACGTTCACCACGTACCCAAGAGAAGGCTTGAGGATATCATACTGAAATGATCGAAGGAGGTCTCGCGCTGTGAATAAAGAGCCATCTGGTGTGCTTGTTGTCAACAAGCACGGGGGTGTGACCTCACACGACATTGTTTATAAAATAAGAAAGCTCTACGGAACGGCGAGAGTCGGTCACACGGGAACGCTCGACCCTATGGCGACGGGAGTTCTTGCTATGCTTGTGGGAAGAGCCGCGAAGGCGGCGGAATATCTTGTGAGCGACACAAAGCGCTACAGGGCGCGTCTGCGTCTCGGTATCAGGACCGACACCGAGGACACTACGGGCGCGGTGCTGTCAAGCTGTGAGGAGATCCCCTCGGAGGAGAGGGTGAGAGAGGTCTGTTCTGCCTTTGTGGGCAGGATAAAGCAGATCCCGCCGATGTACAGCGCGCTGAAGGTAGACGGAAAAAAGCTTTGCGACCTTGCCCGTCAAGGAGTGACGGTCGAGCGTGAGGCGAGGGAGATCGAAATATTTTCTCTTGAGGTGACGCCTACAGAGGAGAGAGAGAGCTATATTCTTGACGTTTTTTGCTCCTCGGGAACGTATATCAGGACACTCTGCGCCGATATCGGTGAGGCTCTCGGTTGCGGCGGTGCTATGGCGGCGCTTGAGAGGAGAGCGGCAGGGGAATTCACTATAGAGCAGTCGGTGACGGTCGACGAGCTTTCCGAAATGACCCTCGAGGAGAGGGTGGAAAGGCTTCTTCCCACCGAGTCACTGTTTGAGCCTCTGCGGAAGGTAAGGCTTGTGCCATTTTATGAAAGACTATGCCGAAACGGCTGTGAGATATATCTTCGCAAGATCGGTGTCAGTGCCGAGGAGGGAGAGCGGGTGTCGCTTTACGGAGAAAAGGGTTTTTTCGCCCTTGGCGAGGTGAGATCCTACACGGACGGCAAGGCGATCAAGATGATTAAGCTCTTTGAGCTGTGATCTTTAATAAAGGGGCAGAATAACGCCCTACGATAATAAGGGGCTGTCACATTTGGCAAGAACGAAAAAGTCCGAGAATAAATAAAAAAATCCCGTTTACGCATAAAAACGCAAATGAGACAGTAGTCCGTAGCGAACAAAAAAACACCTCATCCGTCAGCCGACAAGCGGCTGCCACCTTCTCCCACTGGAGAAGGCTTATGGTTACTGAGCTTTCGATGTGAAATCGTTTGCAATTTGGGTTCGGTTGATATAATCATAAACCTTTCGAAACATCGGTTAAAAAAAAGCCTTCTCCAGTGGGAGAAGGCTTTTTGTTACTGTGTTCTCGATGTGAGATTGTTTGCGATTTGGGTTCGGTTGATATAATCATAAACCTTTCGAAACATCTGTTACAAAAAAGCCTTCTCCAGTGGGAGAAGGTGGCACGGCAACGCCGTGACGGATGAGGTGTCCGTAACGAACAAAAGATACATTACCCCGCCCGTGTCATTCTTGTCGCAAAGGGGATGCCCGCCGGACACCGTAAGGTGTCATCCTGAGCGGAGCGTAGCGGAGTCGAACTGCGTAGCAGTGCGAGGCGTAGCCGAGCAGGATCTCGGGCAAGAGCATACTGCTCCC